>JAFXRA010000050.1 GCA_017526725.1 Candidatus Rifleibacteriota bacterium | reverse complement strand
TTTCTGTGCAATTTCTTTATTTATTTCAAGCCCATTCTTATATCCAACAAAAAGCTTCTGACTATTTACTCTGTCCCTTTTCTCAAGAAATGAGAGATTACTCAATGAACTGTTATAGCCGGTTACAGTCAAGTTTCCTATTTTATGAACATGTGAAATAAGGTACTCTTCAGCAAGTAATTTATCTCCACCAGCTATCATATCTACCCAGCTTTTGGGAATATTTTTTCCCTCAGGGAAAATATGCTCGATTGTCCATTTATAAACTTTCTTTCCGCTATATTCATTCTGCCCCCAAAGATCAGTCCACGTCTCCGTTGTCATTTTCTTTTCAGCAAGCGAACATAATACGAATCTTGCAACACCAACATTTTCTTCATAAATATCACCTTTAAGACTTTCAGCAAAGAATTCATCAGTAGCTGACCATTTCTTCAATGTAGCATAAATTGAAAAATAAATTCTATCTCCCTTTAAATCTTCATTTTCGATATCAGCTATGATGTTCATAAAAATCCTGATAAGATCACGTGTGTTCGGAGTATCTGTTATATTTCTTCGCACAAAGAAACGCGTTAACAGTTTAATCACCTTAATCAGTTCATTATCTTCTATAGATAAATCATTCTGATTTCTAAAAAGGTACAATAACAGAAGATATGACGGTACACCCTGAATATGTGCGAGTTCCTCTAATGGTTTTTTATAATCTTCCGGTATATTTTCCGACAAAACAAACCAAGAATAATACTTTCCGGAAACCAAAATATCTTCAATAAATTCATCGAGGTTTTTGTTTATAAGCTCTTCAAAAATAGAAAGAAGATTTGATCTAGTGGCAATATATCCCAATGGATCTCTTTTCTTTTGTTCATCGGTTCTGAAAGGTTCATTTAACCTATTCTTAAAAGCATTATAGTACTGTCTGAAGAATCTTTCCTGTACACCATAATCCTCAGTAAGATATCCAAGCAACTCTTGCCATTTGTCATAGCAATCATCACAAGACATACCAGCCTTTTCTGCTTTTGCTAAAATCAAGTTTTTCATAAGATCAATGGCTGTAAGAGGTGTTCCTCTATTATTTAACGATTCAAATAGAGTATATGCTTCAGCATGACTCCCAACTTCTATTTTAACCAGAACAGCCTTAGAAACCTTTTTCTTCATTTCAAGCAGTGTACCTACCGCTTCTCCAGATTCTTCTATATCACGGTCAATCCTATGAAGAAAATACTTGTAACACTTCGCTATCCTACGTTTCCCCCAGTTTTTCTCCTTTTTGGCACTTTTAACAAGCCCATTCTCATACATTACATAAAGAAAATCATTAAGGTTATTATTTTCTATCTGAGGACAAAGAATAATATCATTTGGAGCGCCTTTGCATATAATAGACTTTCGAAGAGAAGGCAACTCATCTTCATTATCTTCATCCATTTCACTCTTATGCTCCTTCAAACGATTATAAATTGCAGTTAGAAGAAGACATAACGTTGTCAATCTTTGCTGTCCGTCAACAACTTCAAGCTGCTTAAGCTGAAAAGCATCTGATGAATTATCAATACAGATAATAGAACCAATAAAGTAACCATAATCATTTTCGTTTATATCATCATATAAGTCCTTCCACTGATACTGTCCCCATGTATAATCACGTTGATATTTGGGAATTAAATAACAAAAACCAGCATCTTTCTTAAACACATCATCTATTCGATAATCATGAACTGACCTAATCATCACAATCCTCCAGACAGTTTTTTTGCTACATCTGTCATACTCAAATATCGTTATTTATTAGCAATCTTTTTGACAATTGCAGGGCCATACTTTACAGCTGCAGTAGCAACAACAGCAAGTGCACTTGCGATACCAATACCAGCTCGAACTCCCTTAGCACCTTTATCAACCTTTTTATGATCATCTCTATTTAACTTCTGTTTCTGAAATCTCTTCTCTTCCATTTCCTATTACCTCCAATAATTCTTCTCCACTTAGTTCAATCTGAATATAGTCATATTCTTTAGTTGCTTCTATGCAAGGTGTTTTTTGTGTTTCTAAATACTCAACCGGTTTATTAAAAAACCATTCCGAAAAATCCACACCCTTATGAGAAGATTCAATAGATTTAATTCTTGTAAAATCTATACCTTTAATAAAGTCTTTACTCTTCCTAAATGTCTGTTCTATGGCATTTAGCTCTCCAACATAGGCAAAAGTCATAGCAATAAGTTTTGTTGCTTCGATATACGCAAAATAGCAATCCTGAATTTCCTCGACTTCATTATCCTTCTTGTCTAAAAATCCAGGTTTTACTATCGATGCAAGAAGCATTGGCGCTCCAGATTCTGGCAATGCTTGAAATGAATCTACTCGTCTTTGAAGTGCCTTTCCTATTTGCTCTTTACCCAAGAACAGATTATTTGCCCCTTGACTAAGCATTTCTCTTTTTAAGCGTTCATCCTGAAGTGTCAAGGCAATCCTTATTTGTTCTTTTCCTGTATCAATCAGTGCAATTCTATCATCCTGCTGACCCTCTTCTATTTTCTTTACAGCTTCGAAAGTATCAGCTACCGTATCTGCAATTTCAGCTAGTTGCTGTTGCATTACGATGTTGTGATAGCTATTACACATATCTTGAAATGGATTACCTTGAATAAATTCTTGTTGTTTTATTGGCAAATCATCAACGAATCTATATTGGCCATTTTCAGTTTTACGCATCAATGATGGCCATTCAACTCCGGTAGTTTTATTCTTGTTTATAAAAAACTCGCCACTTTCAAATTGAGTCTTATATTTTGCCGGAATCTGAACAACATACTCTGCAGTCTTATCAATTTCTTTAACAATATTGGCCATATTAATCCACTGCCCTATACTATC
>JAFXRA010000049.1 GCA_017526725.1 Candidatus Rifleibacteriota bacterium | reverse complement strand
AGGCATATTGATGTAGATAACTTTTTCAAGACTGAGATTGCTGGAATTGAATATGGTGGCAAGATAGACCGAATTGATAAAAACGAAGATGGAACCCTTGAAATAATAGATTATAAAACAGGTAAAATGCCAGCAAACGGAGTTTCTGAGTTAGAAGAATCACTATCTGTTCAGTTGCTTTTTTTAGCCTGTGATTCTATGTATCCGAATTCGGTCAAAAGGTTAACATATATTTATTTAAAAGATAACGAAACTTTGTATGTAAACCGTAATGATTTTAAACTACAGGAAGCCCTGAAACAATTTAGAACTATTTCTAATTATGTAATGCAGGGCAAATTTGAAGCAAAACCTTCTAATGCCTGTAACTGGTGCGATTATAAAAACAATTGTCCTAATGGGCAAAAGAATACTCTATCACCAGCAAAACTTAAATCTTTTATAGACTGCCCGAAGAAATACTCTTTTAAATATATAGAAAGACAGGCAACTAATAACGAATCTCCCAAAACCGCCCTATTGTTTTATAATTACATGAATTCAATGATGACAAATCTTTACAAGGGCGGCAAGCAATATTCGACTAAAAAGCTTATAGAACATGCTCAGAAAGCCTTAAACAATCATAAAGAGCTTGATGAAGAAACGACTAATTCTCTTTTAAACGATTGCAAAAAGTCTTTTGAATACATCAACGAATTAATAAATAAAAATGGATTTCCAAATACAAAATCTTATAAAGAAGAACTTAAATACAGTTTAGAGAGTATAAATTTATCTGCTAACGTAGACCGTATTGACGTTCTAGAAAGTGGCAAACTACAACTTGTTTCCTATAAAACAAGCAAGCAAGCCCCGAATGTTAATTCCCTAAAAAATGATATTTCAAATGCATTAATCTGGTATACCGCAAACCTTTTATACCCGGAAGAAGTTGATTCTATAAGATTTGTTTTCTTGCTAGCTGGTCAAACAATAGATTTTGTTCCATCAGATATAGCTATTGCCAGATTAAAAGATTATATTTCTGTTTTTTTAAAGGAAAAGGCTTTCGCTGGGGTGAGAGGTTCATTATGCTCCTGGTGTGACTATTATGGTCCCTGCCCTGAGTGGAAAATAAAACCAATAGAATTGGCAAATGAAACTCCAGAACAGTTCAAAAAGAGAATAAGATTAAGCTATTCAAAGATGAATCAGTATTTGAACTGTCCTTATGCTTATAAGAAACTTTATATAGATAAAATAGCACCTCAGCCAAAACCCTTCTTTGATTTTGGGAAAGCTATACATGAAACATTTGAAATAGTTTATTCTCCAGATAATGAAATTATAAAGAAGCCTACTCTTGAAGAACTTATAGCAATATATGACAAAGTAAGGCTTGGTTATAGAGACAGTTTTTCGACAGAAGAACTTGAAAATAAATTTCGATATGATGGAATTAGGCAGTTAACACTTTATTACAACAGATATATAAAAGATAATGAATTTAAACCTGCAGAAGCAGTTGAAAGATATTTTGAGATTCCATGCGGTAAGAATGCGGTAATGACTGGTTCTATAGACAGAATAGATAAATTGGCAGATGGAACCTTTGCAATTCTTGATTATAAAACAGAACAGAATATGCGAACTCAGGAAGAAGTCGATAGAGATAAGCAGCTTAGTATTTACTATTGGGCTGCGACAGAATCTATGGGGTATGATATAAGTAAACTCGCATTATTAATGCTGAATCACGATACAACTATCGAAACAAAAAGATTAAAAAATGATATTCCGGATGTTTTAGAAAGCATAGACAGAACTGCTTATGAGATGATTCACGAAGAAATCTTTCCACCAAAGAAAAATAAATACTGTAAAGTCTGCGACCATTTGAGTTATTGTCCAATCAAAGAAGAGGTAATGAAAGAAATAACCACAGAATCAGTTGAAGAGTTTTTAGATGAATCCCCCGACCTCGATGTGTGAATTGAGAATTGAGAGATGAGAGATGAGATATAAGATATAAGATATAAGATTTAAGATATAAGAGATAAACTTATAACTTGTAACTTGTGACTTGCAACTTAGTGTTACGCTGCGCTGTGGGACACTTCGTTGTGGGACGTTTCACTGTGGTAATTGTTGGAAGGGTGAGAAGGGTTGGAAGGGTGAGAAGGGTTGCCCTAAAGCCCCTACTTGGGGAGGGGTGGCACGTAGTGCCGGGGTGGTGACCTAACTATAGTTATCTCTGTTTAGCAATAGCGTATTTCAGAATTACGAAAATAATTTGGCGATATTTTTGAAATTAATATAATTAATGCCTTTTGCTTGGGTTTCTAAGTCGCCAGAATAGATAACAGTTGGATTTACAACATCTGAAGCAAATTTCATAAACTTTTCAAGATTCTTTGAGAAAGAAGTAGTCCAGGTCATAGAAGACTTGATTTCAAAAGGAAAAAGCTTTCTATTTTCATTTAAAACCAAATCTATTTCAAGACCATTATGATTCCTAAAATAATACAATTCTGAACGTTTACCAGCATTATGTCTAGCTTTTAAGGCTTCTACAACTACGACATTCTCAAATAAGTTACCAAACAATGGGTCCCTTTCAACCATTTCTTTATTTGTTATACCTAATAAATTAGCTACTAAACCAGGTTCATAGAAATAGATTTTAGGAGCTTTTATCAATCTTTTCCCAAAATTATTAAAATAACAAGGAAGTCTGAAAACGATATAACTAGCTTCTAGAACAGAAAGCCACTTTAAAAGTGTTGTGGAAGTAACACCAACTTCATTAGATAGACTTGAAAAATTAATAACTTGCCCTACTCTTCCAGCCAAAAGCATCATAAAACGTTCAAAAGCATTTAAATCAGAAACATTAATCATTTGTCTGACATCACGTTCAACATAAGTGCTGAAATAGTTAGAATAGAGTAAATCAGGAGGAACTTTCTCGCTATAAATTCTAGGCATAAAGCCATTATAAATATATTCTTCCCTTGTTAAATCAATATTATTTTCAGATAATTCGGAAATAGAAAAAGGCAATAATTCAATTATTCCTGTTCTTCCTGCTAATGATTGGGAAATTTCCTGATGAAGTGCCGGCTGATGAGAACCAGTAATAATATATTCTCCATTACATCTATTTTTATCAGCCAAAACTTGTAGCATTTCTAATAGTTCAGGAACTCTCTGTATTTCATCAATTATCAAAGGTGAGGAATGTCTCTTAAAAAAAGCTTCAGGGTCGTTTTGAGCTAATTCTCTTTCTGTTCTAAGTTCAAGATTTACGTATTCATAATCTTTAAATGTCGATTGGACAAGAGTTGTTTTCCCTGATTGTCTTGGTCCCATAACAGTGACTACTGGGAAAAATTTTGCAAGTTCAAGCAGTTTAGGGGTTATAGACCTATTAATCATTGGGGATGCTCCAAAATTATGTAATAATCAACTTATAGCATAGAATTATGCAAATTTCAAATTCAATTTGAAATCTGCATAATATTACTGGTCGAACAACTCCGAAATAATAAAAAAAACATACAAGAGCAAAGAGCGTAGGGAGTGAGAACTGTTCTAAAGCCTCTCCTTGAGGACTGCCGCCAAGGATGGCGGCGTGCAAGCGAGCCACAGGATGTGAGCGAGTCGCTGAGGTGGCTGCTGAAAGCAGCCGGAGTGGTGACCGAGCTCGAGTTTACCTTGTTTAGCGATAGCGTATGATTAACCACAGAACTATGGTTTACTCTGGTTAGGTCACCCTTTCGATTGCTACGCAATCACTTCCCCTCAAGGGGAAGCTTTAGGAGAATACACCCCCAACATTGGCTTTAGCCTCGTCCCACCACTTACCACCGAAATAATTATAAAAATCAGAAAAATGTGATATAATTCACAAGAATTTTATAGGAAGAGAGTTAATTATTAAGAGATGAGAGAGCAGAGAGCAGAGAGCAGAGATGAGAGAATTGTTTAGTCTGTAAGGTAACGAATTATAAACTGTACCCATAAAAATGATATGTGTCCATTTTTATGGGTACAGTTTAACTTTCGCCGGCTAAAACATTTCCCTCATCTCTCTTCTCTAATCTCTTATCTCTAAAAAATTTCCTAAAAAAAAACTTGTATCTAAGCAAATACAGTCATATAGTGGATATATAAGATATATAATTTTTAATAAGAAAAGGTATGATGATAAGATGAATAAGAATGATAATCCACTGATTGAGTTATTGGTCAAAAAAGAAGGTCTACCTAAATTTGATGAAATCAAACCCGAACACTTTGTTCCTGCTTTGAAATATGCTTTTTCTGAAATGCAGAAAGGTATAAAAAACATAGAAGATAATCTTACCCCCACCTGGGAAGGTTTATGCCAACCTCTTGAAGACTTAGAGCTTTACCAGGAATATGGCTGGAATCTGCTTATTCATTTAAGTTCGGTAAAATGCAACGATGGTTTCCGAAAAGCTGAAGAAGAAATGATGCCTGAGTATAACAAGACTCAGTTGATGCTTACCCAAAGCAAAAAGATTTATGAAGGCTTGAAAAAGCTAAAAGAAAGCTCTGAATATGCTACTTTAAACGAAGCCAAGAAGCGCATTATAGACATAAAATTGAAAAAATGTGAACAGGCTGGAGTTGGTCTAGAAGGCAAAAAGCGTGAAAGATTCAATGAAATTTTCAATAGAATCTCTAATTTAAGCATTCAGTTTAAAAACAATCTTCTAGATTCCAGCAAAAGCTTTGAATTTATCATCACAGATAAAGCAAAAACCGAAGGCTGGCCTCACAACTTGAAATGTCTAGCCGCTATGTCATACAACAGAGTTCACGGCAATAAAGATATTACTCCAGACCCAGAAAAAGGCCCCTGGAGAATAACACTTGACCAGCCAAGCTACATGCCTTTCTTACAGCATCATCGCGATAGAAACGACAGATATACAATTTATAAAGCTTTCTCATCAAGAGCCTCTGAAGGCAAGTATGACAACCTTCCGTTGATCATAGAAATAACTAAGCTTAGAAAAGAAATGGCCCAGCTTCTCGGTTACAAGGACTTTGCAGCTTATAGCCTTGACGTAAAGATGGCTAAGAACATCGACAACGTCAAGAAGATGTATAAGGAATTAGAAGAAGCTACAAAACCATTTGGTCAGAAAGATTTGGAAGCTGTTCAGAAAATAGCTTCAGAAAACGGTCAGACTGAACCAATAAAACAATGGGATGTTGCATTCTGGGCTGAACGCTTAAGAGAAAAGACTTTCAATCTTACCGATGATATAATCAGACCATATTTCCCATTCCCACGAGTAAAAGAAGCCTTATTCGATTTAGGCCAGAGACTATTTGGAATCAAGATTACCGAAGCCGATAAGACTAAAATTCCTTTGTGGGATAAAAATGTTTCATTTTATGATGTTGCAAATGAAAAAGGCGAAACCATCGCTCACTTCTACCTTGACCCCTATATCAGACCAGGTGAAAAGCGAGCCGGTGCCTGGATGGAAAACTGTTTCTCAAGAAGAATTTACAATGGAAAATTAAGAAATCCTGTTATTTACATTTGCTGTAATGCTACTCTTCCAGTAAATGGCAATCCTTCACTCTTCTCATTTATGGAAGTAAAGACTTTGTTCCATGAATTTGGTCACGCTCTTCAGGGAATGCTCACTACTGTTAATGAAGCTGATGCAGCAGGTTGCAACGGTGTTGAATGGGATGCAATCGAACTCTGCAGCCAGTTTATGGAAAACTGGTGCACAGAACAGAAAACCATGGCTAAGATGACTCGCCATTATAAGACTGGCGAACCAATGCCAAAAGAACTTCTGAACAAAGTTCTTGGTTTAAAGAAATTCAGAGCAGCCTACCAGATGCAGAGACAGATGTCATTCGGGAAATTCGATCTCTGTCTCAATTCAGACTACGATATTAACGGAAAAGTAGACCCGGCAGAACTATTCGTTAAGATTACAAACGAAACCTGTGCAATGCCGGCATATCCTGGCGATAAGTTCTTATGTGCCTTCCAGCATGTTTTTGCTAATGAATATGCTGCCGGCTACTATAGCTATAAATGGGCTGAAGTATTAAGCGCAGACTGCTTCGCTGCTTTTGAAGAAGTTGGTCTTTCAAACGAAGAAGCCATAGAAAAAACTGGTCGACGTTTCAGAGACACATTCTTAGCTTTGGGCGGAAGCAAGTCACCTTCTGAAGTATTTAGACTTTTCAGAGGCAGAGACCCGGAAACCAAAGCACTGCTCAGACACAGCGGCTGCCTGAAAAGCAATTAGTTTTAGAACAAGGCAAAATAGCTTGTGACTTTATGGAAAGTGGGACGAGGCTAACGCCTCTGTGGGACGATTGCTACGGCAATCTGTGAGACGGCAGCAGTTATTCTTACCCCCTTTCGTAAAGGGGGATTTTGATAACAAAACAGTCTTCGGACTCAGCTTGCTACTGCTTAGCAGTCTTCTCGAAAATCCCCTTGGCTGCTAAAGCAGCCGTTCCCCTTTGATAAAGGGGATGTTCCTAAAGCTTCCCCTTGAGGGGAAGTGATTCCGTAGGAACCGAAAGGGTGATCTAACCGGAGTAAACTATAGTTCTGT
>JAFXRA010000048.1 GCA_017526725.1 Candidatus Rifleibacteriota bacterium | reverse complement strand
GAAACTTACACTACTGCTTGGTTTATGGGCACTTATAAAACCAAATTAGATTGCTGGGAACAGGGAAGAAAAGGCATTATTATTACTATGGGAGACGAACCCTGTAATCCATATCTTGATGCCGATAGATTGAAACCACAAATATTGGACAAAGATCATCAAGTTAGAGAAGATATTGATACAAAATGCTTATATGAAGAAACAAAAAAGAAATTTGATATATACCATATAAGTATAGATGACCCAGATAGTTGTTATAGAGATTATCAAAAGAGTGTAGATCCTTCTTGGGAATTTTTAGGAAATAATTACCGGGTATCTACTATTAAAGAATTGCCTGATAATATCGTTAAATGTATAGATAATTCCTTAAGTCATACAAACTTAGATACCAATATAAATGACAGCACGTCAGAAACTCAGACTATTGAAGCCAATAATGGTTCTACAGTAAAAGAAATATCTTGGTAATATAAAGGAAAAAAGACCTAGCTTATAATGCTAGGTCTTTTTTTAGAGATTAGAGAAGAGAGATAAGGGGATTGTTTTAGCAAATATTTGATTTTCTTCTTCAGTTAATTAATAATATGTAACTAATTATTTAAATTCTACAATTACGAGCTTAAGATGCTATCCAAAGAACTACAAAAATAATTAAAAAAATGGAAAATGATAAGGAAAAAAAGCAAAGCTTTTTATCAACGCTAATTCAAGCATTTATACTATCTTGTATTTCAACTTTTATAGTTTTTTCAGTACAAAATCCTGGTAAAAAATCACGGGCTTTCCCTAGACAAAAAGCCTGCTTTTCCAACTTAAAAATCATAGCTAAAGCAGTAGAAATTTATAATATGGACAATGCTGTTAAAATTACAGAATTAAATGATTCAACATTAGAATTACTGATAAATAGTAAATATCTAAAACAGAAGCCACAACCACCTGAAAATACAAAATGTTTTTATACATCTGAAGGAGATATTTCAAAAAGTGGTTATATATATTGCAAATACCACGGTGATTTAAAAGGTATAAAGGAATGCGAGTTTAATAAAGAGCATGATATAAAAGCCTATGAACTAAGCCAAAAATATGGAACATTAGTAATTATAGGTATATGTCTAGCGCCGGCTTTAATATATATCTTATTAAATATTTAAAATGATATTAGGGTTTAATAAAACTTTCGAGAGTTACAAAGAGGGTTTCCGGTTCAACAGGTTTGCTAAGGTGAGCGTTCAAACCAGCTTGTAGACTACGCTGAACATCTTCCTCAAAAGCGTTAGCGGTTAAAGCTATAATAGGAATTACCTTTGCATCATCTCTATCCATTGCTCTAATATGCTTAGCCGCTTCCAAGCCATCCATTTCAGGCATTCTCATATCCATCAAAACAGCGTCAAAGTAGCCTTCAGAACTATTTGCAAACATATCGACAGCAATTTTGCCGTTTACAGCGTGTTCTACTTTGATTTCACGCATGCTAAGAACCATTTTTATAATTTCAGCATTTACTGCCATATCTTCAGCTAGTAAAATACGGCGACCTTTTAATTCTGCTTTTTTATTATTTACAGAATCAGCAGATTTACTACTATCTATTTGACTACCCTCTTCGATTTCTTTTGGTTTCTGATCTGAATTGGTTAAAGTCAAAGTTAAGGTAAAAGTCGTTCCAACATTCTTTTCGCTATCAACTTTGATTTCACCATTCATCATATCTACAATACTCTTAGTAATAGACATACCAAGACCAGTGCTACCATATTTAGTTTTTGTAGTAAGATCTTCCTGACTGAAAGCCTCAAAAAGCTTGGGCAGAAATTCTTTACTCATTCCTATACCAGTATCTTTCATAATAAAACGAAGAGCAGTCTTATTATCGTAATGACTTATAGGTTCAACAGAAAAAATGACAGAACCACCTTTAGGAGTAAACTTAACAGAATTACCAAGAATATTAATTAAAACCTGCTTAAGCTTAATATTATCCCCGACGAAATAATCATTCTCATTTCCATTATACTCGCATTCCCATTTCAAACCTTTATCGTTACATTGCCCACCAATAATAACATCTATTTGGTTGATTAATGCAGATAATGAAAAGACTTTTTCCTTCAAAACCATTTTACCAGCTTCTATACGTGTCATATCAAGAATATCATTGATAATATCCAACAAATGTTCTGCGGAAACTCCAATTTTTTCGAGATTGTCTCTTGTGCTTTCCAAAATACTAGTGTCGCTTAAAGCTATTCTATTAAGGCCGATAATTGCATTCATAGGTGTTCGTATTTCATGGCTCATATTAGAAAGGAACGCAGTTTTAGCTTTATTTGCACTTTCAGCCGCAGCTAATGCATCACTTAAAGCTTGACTTTGAGCCAATGTTTTTCTGGTTTCAGCATCAACATCGGTAAAACCTATTCCTACTGCATGAACAATATTGTCATCTCTGTCTTCTGGGTGACGAACACCTGCAATACGTATCATTTCATAATATTCAACATTATTTCTAGTAATCATATACTTATAAGAAATAATTCGTTCCTTTGCCAAAGCTTTTCTTATTTCACTAGAATCAATAAAGCTTAAAAATTGATCGATATACTTAGCACTAACATATTTCTTGGCATATGAAGAAAAAGTCTCTTTATAAGAGAAATGTTCACCTTGCCCAAGAGCATTATCTAAATTTTCATAAGATTGGTAACATATACCTTCATTTTTGTCTAAATCAATGTAATAAACACCTCTGTAGTCAGAAGAAAGAGCATTTATCATACTATTAGCCTGTGTATGCAAATTTTGGATATATTGGTGCAATTCATCTTTTATCTGGGCTATATGTTGACTAAGCTCTAAAACCCCATCTGATGACTTGAACTCAATTTGCTTGATTTCAGCATTTGGATTAATCTTATGAGTCAAATCTTTTATATCATCCATTACATCCTTTATATCTGAGTTTATAATTGCAATCTGTTTTCTAAATTTTCCAGTAGTTATAATAACAACAATAATTGCCAAGAAAACAGAAATTAAACTACTGAAGTATATAACCCTAGTCTGATTTGCAATCTGATTCTCATACCATGAAGCAGCAAAGTCAACAGCTACAATACCAGCAACTTTATTTTTAGAATTAAAAATTGGGCTGTAAGCACTATAAAAACGACCCCAGGAATCTGAATAAGGGTTTTCATCAACTGCTGATTCTCCTAAACTGGCTTTATACAAAGCATCAGTATACACAACAGGGGTTCCAAATTCACCAGGGTCGGGTGCAGTATCAACTGAAAAAACAAAATTTTTATTTCCTAAGTCTCTAATACAATAAATGTATTTCAAATCTATATTTCTCTGAAATACAGCAAGGAAATCGTTTATCTGCTGGTATTCTGGTGTTCCTTTATCTTCTTTTTTTAATCTTTCTAGAACATCCCCATTAATCATATCTGCTGCCGATTTTGAAATATCAAGCATACGATTGTTAATGAGGGTTTTCATAGCACTTCTTGAATAATTTATCAAGATGTGCCCTACTATTAGATTAACAGCCAAAAGCAAAACCGACATCAAAATAGCCAGTCTCACAGAAAAACCAGTTTTGTTACTTCCCATATCTAGTTCAAACCAATTTCTATAATTTATTATTTTATTTTACTAGAATATAAAAATTTATACAATTATTTACCGTCAAATAAAGCTTACTGTTTCTTTTAATTCTTTTCTAGAAAAATGGTTTGGAAGAGGTTTTGAACCTTCTTCAGCATAACCTAAGTCTAGAAGCATCAAAACTTCTTCATTATCTGGTAATCCAAATTCTTTTTGAGCTTTTTCAGGATCGAAGAAATTTAACCAGCAGCTATCAACCCCTGCATTAGTAGCAGCTAGCATCATAGTAGTAGCAACAATAGTAGCATCTTCAAGACCTGAATCTCGTTTTCCACCAGGATAAGTAAATACATTATTTTTATCAAAAGCAACAATGAGAACAGTTGGTGCACCATAACGACATGGAGTCAATTTATCTATTTTAGCAAGTCCTTCGTCGGACTGAACAACATAGATGCGCTGTTCCTGAAGATTCTTAGCAGTAGGAGCTAAGCGGCCAGCTTCAAGAATATCTTCCAATTCTTCTTTGCCAACCTGACGAGAACTGAATTTTTTGCAAGAATAACGATTTTTAACTACTTCATTAAATTCCATAATTATCCCCTTTCAAAAATAAAACTTTAACTTGAGTATTAGTTATGATAACAAAGTTGAATCAAGCTATCAATCATTTTGCCAAATATTCATTAACTCACTCAAAAATGCCGATATATACTCCAACAAACATAAACAGAGGTAAACAAATGTCAAAAAATACTTTAGCAGCAATAGCCGCAATATTTATACTTGGTTCAACTATATCAGCCGAAGCAAAATTATGTATTGGCTGCAGTGCTCAGATTCCTGACAATGCTAATTTCTGTCAGAAATGTTTAACTCCACAACCAAAAGCCGCTGTGATTGGTAATCAAAGCATGCAGAAAGAGCCAAGAGAAGTAATTTTAGATATGTTTGCCTTTATTGATAATTATGAAGTCTATTTTCATGAAATGGAATACCTTAATATATTAGGCAAAATGCCTGAAATTAAAACTATGTTCCAGAATGCTTCAGTTAGATATAAAAATATAGAAAAAATGCTCCCAGAAGAATGCAGACTTTTAGCTAATATGTATGCAGCAAAATACCAGTTATTCGACGGTGTAACCAATGTTATGAAAAACCTTCGTTTGGATTCTGGCTATAGAGATGCAATACTAAAATCTTCATTATTAACAATGGCATATTATAACCAGATTATTAATCAGTTCAGAACTCCTCGAAACTGGGATGCACAAAACATAGAACTTTTGAAAAAGCAAATGCAGAACGTAAATAATCGCGTTCAAAAATACCAGGTTACTTCAAAATATCTAAAATTCGATGAAGAAAACAAGGTTCCAAACGGTGAGAGTGTTATGGTTCTTGGAATTGAAGGTAAAAAAGCCCACGTTATGTATATGGGGCCAAGTATGACAAATGAAGCAGTTCAAGCCGCGTTCCCTTTAAGCACTTTAGAAAAAAGAACAACCTGGAAAAAAGCCAACGAATTCTTCTTTGAAGAAATACATCTTCATCCCTGATGCTAACTCAGAACTTTGAGAGAACGTGTTAGAATCCCGTTCATTTTAGCTATAGCCATCCCATAATTTACGATTGGAACACCCGCATCTTTAGCCTTAGAGATGCGGTTTTTCATTTCAGTCTCATTAAGCATACAGCCACCACAATGAACAATAAGTTTAAATTCAGACAAATCCTTAGGAAAATCACCACCAGAAGAAAAAGCATATTCAGGCTTAGCTTTTGAATATTTTTCAATCCAAGCAGGCATCTTTTTCGTGCCGATATCATTGCATTGTCTATGATGAACACAACCTTCTGAAATCAATACCTTATCTCCATCTTTTAACAAGGTGAGAGTTTCAGCACCTTTTACAAGACTATCTAGTTCACCCTTATAACGAGCCATTAAAATAGAAAAAGAAGTTAAATCTATATTCTCAGGAACTATAGCAGAAACTTCTTTAAATGCTTGTGAATCTGTAATAACCAACTTCGGTGGATTTTTAAGAAGATTCAAAGTATTTTCCAATTCTTGAACCTGACAGCAAATCACCGAGCAGTGAGCATCAAGCAAATCTCTAATAGCCATCTGCTGAGGCATAATCAGTCTGCCTTTTGGTGCTGACTCATCTATAGGTATTACAAGAATTATTGTATCTTTAGGGGAAATCAAATCGGAAACTAAGTGCTTTTCGTT
>JAFXRA010000047.1 GCA_017526725.1 Candidatus Rifleibacteriota bacterium | reverse complement strand
TAGATTCCACAGTTCGGACATCGATATCTTTCCATTTTGCATAAAGATTAAGGTTACCACTTGTACCGGCTTTTATAAAATCAATGCGATTACCTTCATAATCAGGAGATGTATACCATCCTTCAAAAAACTGACCATCCTTAATAAGATTACTTGCTTTAGGAAGATCAAAATCTGATATTTTAGAAAATGAACAAGGCGGAACAAAACTCTCTTCAAAAGAACCATCTTCAAGATTATAAGTTATATCATAAAGATTCAGAAAATCTTCCATTTCAATTGCATCGGAACTTGTGATTCCGCCATCTATTAAGACTAGCTCTTTTTTACTTTCAAGTAGAACTTTCGCATCTAAATCCCCATAGATATTCCATTTTATAAAATAATATCCAGCAGGCACATTTTGTTTTGAATATAAAACAGACATAGAACTTTCATTTTCAATAAGTTCCATAGCTTCCATTTCATATCCTTGTATCTCTCTTTCTGATGTAATATTTAAAAGCCCCCCATTTACAAGCTTAACCCTTTCATCATTTGGAAAAGATAAAGAAACAGAAATGTTTCCTGTGTTTTGCGAACCTACATAATCAAGCCTAAAACTAAGGTTATTCTCACCACTTTCTATAGTTTGAGAAATAGAAGATGAGAACTCTCCACTTGATAATGTAAATGACCATTCCCCTGTCTCTATACCAATTGTACTTGAAACAAGAACCTCATAATCGGCAAAGCTATAAGAGTTTGTTAGACCATCTGAACGTGTCATTGAAAGTTCAAAATCCGTAAAATCAGAAACATCGGAAGAAGGTAAAACAGTCCTTGCAAAATCATTATTGTAATCCACTCTGTCAACTATTATTGAAAGAAATGCTTTATTCTCCACAATTGGTTTCTCTTGACCTACTCTACAGCTGAAAAATAAAAAAATAACCAAAAAGCTTATAAAAGATGTAAATATTATATTATTCTTAATTCTACTCATTTTTCATCATCTCCTTCAACTTTATTCTATATCAACGTACATAGTTGCAGATCTCTTTGCATTAGAGTTTCCATCAGAAACAAACAACATTATTGTATGTTTACCAGAATTCCAATCGGAAACATTTATTGTTATATGGTTATTTGCAGATTGTACTTTAGAATTATCTATCTGCCATTCATAATTAGTAAAGTTTTCTGGTCCTGTGAATGTTATATAATTACCATTTCTTGTGTGTGTTACAGTAATATCATTATATTCTTTCAAAGAAACAGTAATACCACCGGCTTCACCCCATCTTGCATAAACAATAAAATCACCAATAGTACCTCGTGAAATCCTTGTTATTCTTTGAGTATAACTTGCATCAAGGAACCACCCTGCAAAGGTTTTTCCAGCATAAGTAGGATTATTTAATTCAATTTCGTCTTCAACAGTATAACTTGAAGGGTTCTGAGCATTTTTCTTTCCCCCGTTTGTATCATAAGTAATTCTATATGAAATAATTTCCCAATCAGCAGTAAGAACCATATTACCTGTAACCACAAAACCTTCCGAAACAGTTTCTTCATTGCAAATCCATCCCTTGAACAAATAACCATTTTCACTTAATTCTGGAAGATATGATGAAGTAAGGCTTGAACCTCGTACTAACGATACTGACTGCGGTTGTATTCCATGCTCTGTTGAATAATCAATATTGAAAACTTCATAACCTTGAGTTTCATAATCTACATCTTCTAACACAATAGTTGCCTGATCACTTCCACTATTAACACTGCCATCTTTTGAATAAGTTGCTCTTATTGTATGAGTACCTTCCAAAAGAATAGTTGTATAATTAGAATTGCAACTACCGGAAGCATCACTTACAATTCTTTCACCATCAAGATATATGTTCAATTTATCGCAACCTGATTCACTTGAAACAGAATAACCTATTGTATAGCGAATAGAAGCACCCACATATAGATCCCATGTTGTAGTTGCAGTACTTCCATGAACACCATTATTATTTGATGTCCAACTGCTTCCACTCTTTACGAAACGATATGAACCAGGGTTATAAGCCTCCCAACTACAAGGAAGACTCCATTTTGCATATAAAGTAATTGAACCATTTATTACATATTCTGTAGTTGCCCGTTGAGTATAATCACTATCTAAGAACCAACCGTTAAACTTCCAACCAGATTCAGTTAGTTCATAAAGATTTTCTGAAGAAAGATTTGTTCCTTCCTGTACAGTTACCGACTGAGGAAGTTCTCCATAAGTACTTGAATAATTAATTGTGAACCATCTGAACCATTTTGCATACAACGTTATTTCGCCACTACTACCATGGTAGATTGTGTTTATTCTACTACCTTCTTCAAAGATTTTCGTAGTATACCAACCACCAAACTCGTAACCGTTACGGGTTGGTATTGAAAGAATCAAATTATCACTTTCTATTGTATAGCTTACAGGATTTGTTTCTAAGCCAGTAATATCTTCTTCTGCACAATTTAAGTTATAAGTAATTGTATATTCTGAAAGATTCCAACTTCCATACAATATAATATCCTTTGGTGTACTGGTTCCAATTTCCGTTAATGTTTCTCCCTCAAAATCAGGGTTTGTATACCAGCCTTTAAACTCATAACCAGTACGAGATGGCACGGAAAGCGTATAAACATCTGTTCCCTTTGTATAATATGAAGTTTCATAATTATTTCCATCTATTACATACTCTATTGCATAAGATTTTGCATTCCATTCTGCATATAGAGTAATATCTCCAAGACTGCCTTGTTCAATAGACGTTATTTTGATGTAATCATAAATACCACTTCCAATATTATACTCATATTTATACCATCCATCAAAATCATAGCCATCACGGGAAGGAGTATTCAACTCAATAGCATCATCAGCTGTATACGAGGAAGGATTATCGGCAGGATTTTCAACATCATCTTCACAATTCAAAACATATTCTATTGTATAAACAATTGGTTTCCATTTTGCATAGAACGTTATATTTCCTGTAGAACCCTTTTGTATTGAAGTCTGCCTCTCTCCCCCTAATGTACTATCAAGATACCATCCTCCAAACTCATAACCTGCTCTTGAAGGCTCTTTTAACACTATAGTATCACTAATAGTATAATCTTCTTGTGCGAGCGATGCATTAGTTCCACCATTAGTTTCATACGTAATACTATAAGAAGTCAATTCCCATTCTGCGGTCAGTGTCATATCTGACGCAACAGTAAAACCTTCTGAAACAGTATAATATCCATTTTTCCATCCTAAAAATGTCATACCTTGTTTTTGTAGGATCGGAAGATTATCTAATGACAACCGGGTACCTTCTGGACAATAATAAGATGCAGGTGCAGGAACATCCTCATAACCAGTTTCATAGTTTATATTACAAAAAGATTTCGCTCCTGGAGCATAGAACTCATCTCCATCAGCTGTAATAGTATAATAATCAATTTCACCTTCGCTCAGATAAGCCTCAAATGGTTCCTGAACATCAAATGCAGTTTCTTCACTATCATTTTTGATATTTTCACTGTTTCCAAACCGCATATATCCAAGAAGTTCATAAGGATCATCTGAAAGCGTAATAACTTCTTTTTTCGCAGAACTTGCAGGAACAACGGTATAATACATTTCGGTACTATTAGAAAGTTCTGAACTTACAGTCGCACCACTAAATACCATTTTATATTTTTCGTTACTACCAAAAGTTGGAACTAAAAGTATTTCGCTTGCATTATTTCTAACGCTAAAGAACTGGTTGTTTCCATCTGGATAGATAATAAAACCATTAAGTGCAGCCTGTTTATTATCTTCAGGATTCTTTGCCGCTATAGTTATCGGTATTAATCCTCTGAAAAATCTTAGAGGAATATAGTCCATCCACACCTGCCCAGTATCAGAGTTTTCAATCTTTATATTTATACCTGTATCAACATAGGCATCCTTTATTTCTCCATAAGAAATATAACAAGTTTCTTCACAAGTTGCCCCCGCTAACATTTTTGAAATTCCGAATGAAGAATATCCCTTAGAAGTTTTTAACGATAAAGAAGGATCTCCAGCTTCTATTGTACAGACAGAAGAACTACATACATTATCACTGATATTAGTAATTGTAATTACAAGTTCGTATTCTTTTGCATTATTTCCATACAGATAACCATCATCTTTTTGGTTTTCACTTATAGTTCCCGTAATCTTCAAATTATATTGATCTCTATCTACAAGTGCGACCGTTCCCATAAAATCACCGTTGTTATTAATTTTAAGACCAGGAACAACAACAATTTCATTATCATCTGTTTGGATTTCTACTGTTTGTGTATCATTTACAGTCGGTGCATTAAAAGTTATAAGGCCATGTTCATCGCTTACTCTTTCTCCACCATCATAACTCGGATATACATTTGATTTGGATCTTGCCCTTACATCTTTCATTTCAGAAGTTTCAGTAGCAGTAGCTCTTGAAGAAGGTGCAAAACCAACAATTCTTAATGAGTACTCAAGGTTTGCACCTCCTTTCCTAAAATACGGAATATTACCACAAAGCATTACACTATCTGACTGTTTTCTAAACTCACCAAGTCCACTTACTGTTAAAGATTCTGATGAAGAAGCCGTTATTTTATATTTACTTCCATAATAAAGAACATTAGATTCTAAAATCTCATATTCGGTTCCTTTATCCATTCTTACCCAAGTTCCCCAAAAGTAAGAATCTGATATAACCGTTGGTTTATACTCTTTAACATTAATGTCAAATTGAACACTCTTCTCCTTATAATAAATTGTAACAGGTTGTGTCCCCAATCTAGTAAGAATAGAATTGTTTTCCGGATATGAGGTCCAATCTTTTATTTCTTCTTGCCATGTATCCCATGTTCCAGAATCAGATTTACCTTCAAAAATTCCAAAAACGACCAATCCTGTAAGATCAAGTGTAGAATTTTGATTAAATTCAATTTTCTTCGGCAAGCTCTTTATAAATATACTTGAAAGGATTTTTTTATCATCAGGGTTTACTGGAGTTTCTTCTGTTGTTGAGCTATCACCTGTATTCTTATCTTTTTCTAAATCAATGACCTCGGTATCTATAACAGGACAACCTGAAATTAATAAGCAAAAGAATAAAAAAATACTAGAATAAAAATTCTTTATTGACTTTTTCATAAAACCAACTCCTTTT
>JAFXRA010000046.1 GCA_017526725.1 Candidatus Rifleibacteriota bacterium | reverse complement strand
GACTTATTTTGGGTGCTCAAACACTGGTAAGACATGTCGAACCTGAAAATATCATTGCTGAAGTAATAGCTAAAGTTCCTGCTCCAGTAACCAATAAGAAACAATAAATTATGAGATCATTCAGTCGTTCATTTAATCAACTAACCCCTAAAAAAATAGTCATGGTCGATATTGAAGATGAATATCGAGAAGATGAAGAGGCTTACAATCGTATTATAAATACGAACTCTAAGCTTAAATGGATTTTATATATTCTTTTTATAATAGGCGTTATAGCTACTATTCCATGGATAGGATTTATGGAAAAGCCATTCCTGCCTGAATTTCTGATTTTTGTCTATTTGCCCCTTTCAGTTTATATTTTATCCAGACTTTATCTTACTAGAGTAAAGAACGGATTTCAGTTAGTCAGAAGATTACATGAACCTAAGGCAATAGAAGAAGATCAATTTACTGTATATCTAGAATTAAAATATAAAAGTATTTTTCCTTTTTCTATTGCTTATGTATCAGATGAATTTAAAGGCTGCAAAAACCTTGCCTCTCCAATTAAAATTTTGAATAATTCAGAATTTGATACTGAAGGCACTCTGAATTTAAAATATACCGTTCCCCTAAACCGCGGTTATGGTAAATTTATGGTTGGACCGTTAACATTAAGTCTTCATGACCCTTTTATGTTTTTTGAAGAAAAAATTATTCTTAAACCTAAACAGGATACGTTTGTTAATGTATGGCTGAATCCTCCTCCTGAAGAAGATATGGATTTAATCAACAGTACCGTTCTGGAACCCATGGGAAGCACCAAGTCAACAAAAGCTGGTAATGGCATGGATTTTTACGGTATAAAAGAATATGCTCAGGGTGATGATGTCAGAGCTATATGTTGGACAAAATCTGCATCTATTGGTAAAACAGTAATTAAACAGTTTGAAAAAGACTGTATGTCAACTGTGTTCTTAGCTGTTCATACTGATAGAACTCAATTAAGAGGCTTAGGTTTCGGAAACGGCATGAACAGAATTTTTAGAATCTGTGCTGCAGTTATACAAGAAACAAGAAATCGTGGTATTCCTGTAAAACTTGCTATGACTCAGGATAAGACCACTAATATATTTAGTGTCAGTCAGAATCTTCCAGCATACGGTTTTATGACAGATATTCTAAACAGCTTTGACAAAGGGAAATTGCAGGCTGCAGAACCAGAAGCCGCTTCCAGTTTAATGGATACAATCTGTGCTGAAGCCGGTCCAGGCTCAATTGTTTTGCTTTTAAGCCATACTTTGAGACTGGATTATGATATTATTTTTGATGGTATTTCTGCATTACATGCCAGAGGAGTAAAAATAATACTTTGGGTTATAGATGATTCAAAATTATTGAATTTTACTGGTGCACAGCAAAAGGAAAAAATTACTGCTCAAGAATTTGCAGATAAAGTAGAAGAACTTGGCATAGAATTTAGAATTATAAATCCTAAGGAACAGTTCGCTAAAGAAGAAGCTTATAAAGAAGCAGGCAGGTTAATGGAGCAATGATTTTAGAATTAGGTATTAATAGAGTAGCTAAACAAGTTGCTAGTCAAGATTTTAGAGACGGTTTACAAAGTTTACGAGAGTTAGCAAGTCAAGCTAATGCAGAAGATAAAGAAGGCTCTTTAACAGCGTCATTTCAGATTCTTTTATTGGCTATTGCAATTTCTGGAATTCTTTATTTTTTTACATTAAAAATATTCCCTAATAATCTTAAAAACTATTTGAGAGAACAGGATGCAAGATATAAAAAACTCTCTGAGCAAGCAAAAAATGCTCCTCAACCCACTGAAGAAGATATAATAGATTATATTTTGCAGTTTTTAGAGTATGGCTCTTTGATTGGCGGTTTTGGTGGAGTGGGTATTTGGTATGTTAAAAAGAGAAATAAAGTTGCTCGTCAGCGTGCTATGGAACAAGCCATGGCAGAAGAAATGGACCGTTTAAAAGAACATCTGGAACAGGAACTTAATGAAACTACTTCTGCTGCTGGAGTTGTAAATAATAAATCTTCAATATTAAATGGTGCCAATATCGTTGAATTATTCAATAGTTTTGCTGATATAATGGCTATTCAGAGTAATTTGCCTCGAGATGAAGATGAAACAGCTCTGGAATATTTTAATAAAATTGCTGATAGTATCAATTTCCCTAAGGCTGAAAGCCAGAAAGCAGCAGTATACTTTGATGATGAATTGTATGGCAAGAAGAATTCAACAAAAGAAGATAAAGCAGCTTTTATGAAGCTGATTCTGGAAATGATAAGCAAAGTTAATAAAAATAACGCTGCTGCAGCAAAGAAAAAATAAAAAAATACCCTTTGGCATGAAACCAAAGGGTATTTTTTTATCTTATAAATCGTATGGTGTTAAAACTTCGTAACCTGAATCTGTTACTAGAATTGTTTGTTCAAACTGTGCCGATAGAGAACCATCTGTAGTTACCGCTGTCCAGTTGTCTGAAAGAACTCTTGAATATGGTTCGCCAAGATTAATCATAGGTTCAATAGTGAAAACCATACCTGGAATCAATTCAATACCTGTATTTTTTCTTCCGTAATGAGGAACTTCAGGAGCTTCATGGAAGCCTCGGCCAATACCGTGACCGATGTAATCTCTAACAACTGAACACCCCTGCCCTTCAGCATATTCTTGAATTGCATAGCCTATATCGCCAATTCTCTTACCTGGTTTAACAACTGTTAAGGCTCTTTTTAATGATTCTCTGGCAACATTAACTATCTTTTTGGCATCATCAGAGCAGTTTCCAACAAGAAAAGTCATGTTTGCATCAGCATGATAACCATGCAATATTGAGGTTACATCTACATTAACAATATCGCCTTCCTTCAATATATCTTTAGTTGAAGGAATTCCATGACAAATAACATCATTTATTGAAGTGCATACACTTTTGGGGAAACCGTGATAATTTAATGGAGCAGGAGTAGCACCATGTTTTATTGTATATTCATGAACAATTGTATTTATATCTTCTGTTGTCATGCCTGGTTTAATTGAGGATTCACAAAGTTTAAGTGTATCTACTACCAGTTTGCCAGCTTCTTTCATATGAAGAATATCTTCTGGAGTTTTTAATTTAATTCGATATTTGCGGAAATATGTTTCTGAAAGCTGTCTTTCAGCATATGAAGTCATTTTATTCATACAGCATTTTTTATATTTAAGTCCACTGCCGCAGGGACAGGGATCGTTACGGTTAATTTCACTCATAAAAAACTCCTGTATCACAATAATTTGCGTTGAATTTAATATTATGTTTTATCTTTTAGAGTTTATATAATACTCTTCTATGCAGTATTAAACAACTTTTATTTAAATTATAAATGTAAATATAATATAGACAAAATCACTGAATTTATGTTAAATTCAGCGAATAAACATACATTGGAGGCTTAAATGACTACTTTACTAAATGCAAATTCTGCTCGTCAACTTGGTTGGTGGGTTGGCCCAGAAGAAAGTTTAAAAAATACCGAAGAAGAACTTCGTGCATTGATAGATGATATTAATTCCCCATTATTTGTTGTTAAACAAGCAAATACTTTAAAGCTTACAAACAAAGGTACTATCAGTTTCGATTCAAATAAACCATCAGAAAAAGCATTAGAATTTTATGGCTATTCTGCTCCTGCTTCATTAGCTAATTTATGTGACCAGGGTTTTTGTAAGGACCATGGAATCAAATACGCTTATGTTGGCGGTTCAATGGCTCATGGAATCGCATCTCCTGAAATAGCTGTTGCTCTTGGTAAAGCTGGAATGATTGGCTTTATCGGTGCAGCTGGTGACCCGCCTGCAAAAGTTGAACAAAACTTAATAAGAATGAAATCTGAAGGCGTTCCATTTGGTTTTAATCTGATTCATAGCCCAGCAGAAGCAGGCTTAGAAGATAAAATAGTTGATTTGTATTTAAAATATGACCTTCATCTGGTTGAAGCTTCAGCTTTCTTACAGATGACTCTTCCTCTGGTTAGATACAGAGTTACTGGTATTCACGAAGATGAAAACGGCAATATAGTAGTTCCAAATAAAATAATAGCTAAGATAAGCCGCGTTGAAATAGCTTCAAGATTTATGGCTCCTCCGCCAAAGAAAATGCTTGATACTCTGGTTTCACAGGGTGTCATTACTGAACACCAGGCTGAATTAGCCTCAAAGATTCCAGTAGCACAAGATATTACTGCTGAAGCTGATTCAGGCGGACACACAGACAATAGACCTGCAGTTTGTCTGCTTCCAACAATTATTGCTCTTCGAGACAGAATGATGGAACAATATAAATATGCTGAACCTATAAGAGTAGGTTTTGGCGGTGGTAACGGAACTCCATCTGCTGTAGCTGCTGCTGTAGCAATGGGTGCTTCATATCTTGTCTGCGGTTCTGTTCATCAGGCTTGTAAAGAATCTGGCACTTCAGACGTAGTTAGAGAAATGCTCGCCAAAGCTGGTCAGGCAGACATTGCTATGGCTCCTGCCGGCGATATGTTTGAAATGGGCGTTACTGTTCAGGTTTTAAAGGGTTGTGGAACTATGTTCCCAATGAGAGGTAAAAAATTATACGAAATCTACCGCAAATACAACAGCTTCGAAGAAATCCCTGCTGCAGATAAAGCAACTATTGAAAAACAATGCTTCCCTGAAACTCTAGAAGTTGCTTGGGCTAATACTGAAAAATTCTGGGCTGGACGCGACCCGAAACAGGTTGAAAAAGCTAATGCAGACCCACATCATAAAATGGCTTTAACATTCAGAGGTTACTTAGGTCTTTCTTCTAGATGGGCTATAGCTGGTAATCCTGATCGCAAAGCTGATTATCAGATTTGGTGCGGTCCGGCTATGGGCGCATTCAATGAATGGACAAAAGGCACTTTCCTGGAAGGTGTTGAAAACCGCCATGTTGTCACTGTAGCTTTTAATTTAATGTTTGGTGCTGCAAGAGAACTGAGACTTACACAGTTAAGGAATCAGGGAATAACCTTAGACTCATCTGTTGCACGTTCAGTGCCTCTTGAACTTGACGTAATCAAAGAAAAAGCAAATATTTAAATCAAAAAAGCCAAGCATTGCTTGGCTTTTTTGATTTCTTACTATATGAAATATCTTACATTTTTTAATAACACCGCTCACGTTTATGTAATCGAATCAGAAAATTTCATTAAACCTGAAACAGAATGTTTAGAGAATATAATAGCGGTTTTATCAGAAGAAGAAAAAGATAGATTCTATAGATTTAAAAATGAAAAGGCTCAGTTTACTTTTCTAACTGCAAGGGTTTATCTGAGGTTTTTGTTGTCTGAAAAAATAACGGGTAATATGAATTATATTCCCAAATCTCCGCAATGCTTTGCATTTCAGCCCCCTCAGTCACTACGTGACAGCTCCCCCACCATTCGTTGGGGAGCTTCTTCCCCTCGTAATGGCAGAAAACTAAACTTAAAAATCGAAACTACCTCTGCAGGTAAACCATATTTAAAAGACTACCCTAACCTCTTCTTTAATTTATCTCATACAGATAATTTAATTCTTATTGCTATTGCAAATTCTCCAGTAGGTGTAGATGTAGAAAAAAATGAAAGAAATGCTGATAAAGAAGCTATTATCAAACATTTCTTCTCTGAAAGAGAGCAACAAAGCTTTTTCTCTCAGCCTGATGAATTAAGGCAGCTTGCTTTTGTAAAGGGTTGGACACGTAAGGAAGCAATTTTAAAAGCTACTGGTGAAGGTCTTTCAGCAATGAAAAATTATGAGGTTTCCTTTGAACCTGAAACTGATAATCAATTAATTAACACAATGTCAGATAATAAATTTCAGGTGAAAGATTTTATTCCAAGTGATGGGTATGCTGCCTGTATAGCGGTATTGAATAACTGAACCTTTAAAAGACCCTCTTTTATAAGAGCAAGCAAACTGTCCGCTTTTAATAGAATTGATATATAAGAAAAGACTACACATTTGTCATAAAAAGTATAGCGTATGGGCTTTAGCCCTGAAAGCTATACGTTTATGACAATGGGTAGGCTTTAAACAAATAAATACTAATTATTCATCAAATTTCTAGTTTTTGAAAAGCTCTATTAAAAGGATCTTTCTTTAAAAGATTTATTTATAAAAGCCCATAATCATGGTTATATCGTCACTTTGAGGTGCTTCACCGGCGAAGGTCTTTAATTCATTTCTAACAGCATGTAAAAGAGTCTTGGGGGTATTATCCTTTTGGTTAGATAAAAATTCTTTTAATCTTTCTTCACCATATAATTCATTCTTGGTATTTTGTGCTTCTGTAACGCCATCAGTATACATAAAGAAAGAGTCTTTAGGTTCTAGTTTTATAATAACTTCTGAAAACTTAGCCTTTTTTGAAACACCCAAAGCCATAGAATGTTTAATCTTTTTATATTCCCAAATTCCATTATGATTTAATAAGGGTGGATTATGACCAGCATTTACACAGGTCATTTCACCATTATCTGTATTTAAAACAGCAAGGAATAGTGTTAAAAACATTCTTGCTTTATTATTTTCACATAATTCTGAATTTGCTTCAGCAATAGCTTCAGCAGGTGATTTACCACTAAGAACCAATTCTTTTATTAAGGCTTTTGCGTTCATCATAAACAATGCTGCAGTAATACCTTTACCTGAAACATCTGCAACCAACATTGCATTATGATTCTTATCTATAGCAAAGAAATCATAAAAATCTCCGCCAACTTCTTTTGCAGTATCCATCATAGCAAAAATTGTATATATATCATTATCTGGAAAATCATCAGGAAGAACTGACTTTTGAATTGTTCTACCTATTTCCAGCTCAGCATCGATTCGTTTTGATTCCGCTTCAATAGCTTTCTTTAAAGCATTAACAGTTGTATTGATACCGTTTGAAAGAATGTCGAATTCTTCTGTATTATGTACTTTGACAGTTTCGTTTAAATCTCCGTCTGTAATTTTATTCAAAGAATCATTAACAGAATAAATCCCTTTAATAACAACTTTTTGAAGCAGTAAAGAAATCAATACATAAACAATTGAAAATAGAACAAAATAAGCTATGGCCATTGATTGAACTACTGTATTTCTAGAGAGAAACATTTCGTCTTGAGGAAGACTGGCTCTAAGTATCAGATCACCATATTTCCTATATACGCATAATGAAAGTTTGCCATCGATTTCTTTATTAATTGTTTTTTGATTTTGACCATTTAAAAGATCAACAGCATCTTTATTATCTACAGCTTTTGTAATTTTTAATTTGCCGTTATTCCCTATTCTGAAATCCTTAGATATATTATAAATATCAGCTAATTTTTCAGCTTCTTCTAATCTCTTTGGAGAATAGCCTATTTGTACAAAACCTTTACTATCTGTTCTTCTAACTCCGACATATTGGAATATTCTCTTTAAAAAGCCGTTAGGCATGGGTTTTTGAACATATTCACTATTATCTGTATTTATCAGTTGCTGAACAAATTCATTAGACTGTTCTCTTGAAGTCATATCATAACCAATATATTCTGCCGGAATAGAAGAGATCATTATTCCATCGCCGTTTGTTATTGTTACTTCATCAACATCAAAATCTTGTTTTAATCTTTCAAGAATTTCATTATTAACTTTATATTCAGGACAGGACATAATCACGCTCTGATAAAGTTTAATTTTGCCATTGTAATCTAAGCTGGAAATTTTATCTTTTACAGAGTCTATTGCTTTATCAAAAGCAATTAAACTATTAAATAATTCTGGAGTATTTTTTACAATTCTTGCAAAAGCTCTTGTTTTGGTTAATGCTCCATTTTCTGTTAATTCTTTAATATGTAAAAGATTATTATTAGAATGTAAAATTCTAGCTTCAGCGTCATTCAGATTCTCATTTAGCATATTTAATGCTGTTTCTTGAGCCAACCTGCTTTGAATTTTGTAAGAACAAATCAAAGTGATAACAAAAGCAGCAACTACAAAGATCGTCAACCAAAT
>JAFXRA010000002.1 GCA_017526725.1 Candidatus Rifleibacteriota bacterium | reverse complement strand
GAGAATAGCTCTAGGAACAATAGCAGGTATTGGCTTATGGATAGTAGGAGCTTTATTGAAGAAGCCTGAAGTAAAAACCACCTCAGACACTTTATGTGCCTGTGGTTTGTGTGCATGCTATTCAGCCTGGTTCGCAGCCTATTATTTTTACCATATTATTCCTGCCAGCTTAACATTTGTTTTACTGAGCCTAGTCGCTTTAGCTTCATTTGCAACAGCAATCTGGAAAAAAGCACAATATATAGGCGTTCTTGCACAGGTGATAGGTTTTGTAACTCCATTTTTATTTCCCTTTGATTCGAACCAAATCTGGTTTTTACTGGCATATGCCGCTATAATTAACGTAGCTGCTGTGGCATCAGCACTGAAATGCGATTGGCCGCATCAAATATACACTGGTCTGGCTTTCACATTTTTAAGCTTCCTCGGCATTATCAATGCAAGTGATCCATTGCAATTATCTTTATTTGCAGGAGTATTTGTATTGCTCTACACTGGAGTAGCCGCGTCACAAAACAAAAAAGAACTAATGCACTGTTCTTTTGTTTTTGCTTTTGTAGCTCTTCTGATACTTTCTATAAGATCAAATTATATAAAATATGACAGTATTCCTTATGTAATAGCTTTTGCTACCTTCTTCTCTATGATTTTTGGTATTTTGTCTTCTTGGAAGAAGAATAATGAACTTGGTTTTGCAACTCTAGGCTTTGCATTTACAGCATTTATTCTAGTCGCTTATACAGGTTCTGTTAAAGCATTATTAGCTTTTATGGCATTTATCATGCTGTTCTTCGGCATTTTAACCACTAAGATGAAACAACCCTATATGCAGGTTGGAACAATAGTCCTAGCATCATTAGGCTCTATAGTTCTTTTCATAGAACAGCTCTCAACTCATATAGACCATGAGTATCTACCCTATTATGCTGGTTTTGTAGTTTTCTTCACAATCTTTTTCGGAATAATCGCTTTTATACAGAAAAGTGGCACCTTATTGATAAACACAATAGTATTTTCATTAATCTGCTACACCATGCTGCTTCAGTTCAATGGATGTCAGCCATACGTATTGTCTATTGCAGCATTATTCACATTATTCTTTGGCATCCTAGCCCATAAGATGAATAATAGACAATCACAATATACTTCCATTGGTTTTACAACAGCATGTTCTGTATTAATGAGCATCACAACAATAATCAATCTTGGATTTACAAAATTTGGCGTAAATATCAGCACTAATTGGATAATGGCTTACGCAATGTCAGCAGTTGTATTTTACTTTTATATCTCAGCCAAAGAAAAAAATGGAATTCTTTATACCTTATCATCTATTTCATTAGTATTTCCGCTGTTGCTTTTGGTTATCCACGAACATTCACAAAATAATAGCGTTGAAATGCTATATTGGTTATTCGCCTGGAGTGGCTTAATAACAATCGCTATCATATTCCTCAAAAAATATTTTGATACAGATCAATCAGCATGGATAACCACGATAATCTGCAATATTATTGCAGCAGTTACTATTGGTACATTATGCAATAATTTAGAAGAACACATACGCATAGCTTCTGGTTCTTCTTCGATAATAATATCAATAATATTTGCTTATTTAATTTATTATTTTATAAAATCTTGCAATCTAGAAGACGAAAAAGACAAATTCCAGATTTCCTGCTTAATCTGTGCACCAATAACCTTTATAACTTTGGCAATAACCCTGCACAGCACTAATGAATGGGAAACCATGGCTTTTGCTTTTGAAGGCTTGAGCTTAATAATGCTATGGCACTATTTAAAAATCGACAATATTCAGAATATTGGATTTGGTCTGATGATAGTAGTTGCTGTCAGATTACTGTTCAACCCGTTTATAGAAAATTACTACCCACAAACTCAAGTTATTTTCAACTGGTATTTATATACTTATGTGATTTGTGCAGCAATGCTACTTATAGGCTCTTATTTGTGGCGTAATAAAGATGATCCGAACCAAATTCCTCAAATAATGCGGGTCATAAGCGGAATTATTATATTCGCATTAATAAATATTGAAATCGCCAATTACTTCGCTAAGGGCAAAGGCTTATCGTTTAACTTCTGCGGAGGCTTAGCTGAAGCTGCAGCATACACTATTGCCTGGGCACTATACGGAGCAATCTGCATGTTCAATTCTTCTCCGAAAAACCGCTTGCCACTTAAGGTAGGAATTGGTCTAATTTCACTTGCTCTGTTAAAACTATTTTTATCAGATATCTGGAACCTATCATCAGGCTTAAGAATAGTAGTTCTAATTGGTGTAGCAATTATTCTTCTTACGGTATCATTCATTTACCAGCAGTTTAAAAAACTTAAAGAAAGAGTAGAATAACTACCAAAAAAAATAATTACTAAAATAGTAATGACGGTCGTTTGTTCAACCTTATTCTAGTGAGACGCTACGCTGTGGAACACTTCGTTGTGGGACGTTTCACTGTGGTAATTGTTTATTATCGTTCGAAGAGTTCAAGGTTCGAATGGTTCGAATTGTTTAGCTTACTAACTTTGGTTTTAACAATTTGAACGATTCTAACAATATCCCACAAGCGACGTAGTCGCCGTCTCACGGATTGCGTCAGCAATCGTCTCACAGAGGCTTCAGCCTCATCTCACTTTCTACTTAGCCGGAGGCGTGGCGTTGCTGAAAGCAAAACGAAGTTCATCTATGAAAGCCTTTTTAATAAAAAAAAGCTTGCTTTTACCCAGACGCAACAAAAGTTTGACAACAAACTTTTGTTGCTAATCCTTCAACGCTCCGCTGGTTATTCCTTCAATTATTTCTTTCTGGAATATCCAGAATATAATAATAATCGGAAGTGAGCTTACGGAAGCCCCTGCCATCAATGCACCCCAATCTGTGCCATATTGTCCTTGAACAAGCATAGATAAAGCAACCGGCAAAGTTCTTAAATGTGCAGAGTCGATAAAAATTAAAGGGAACAAAAACGCATTCCAGTTAATAATAGCAGTATTTATAATAATTACAGAGATTGCTGGCTTAGCAAGCGGAGTAATTACATGCCAAAGAATCTGCCATTCCCCTGCCCCATCAGCTCGTGCTGCTTCTTCTAAGTCTTTTGGTAAGTTTTCTATATATTGCTTCATAAGAAAAACATTAAATCCATCAACGCAAAAAGGCAAAATTAGCGCCCATAAAGTATTGTGCAGACCAAGTCTAACCATTAAGTCAAGCAAAGGAATCATCAGAGTCTGTTTTGGAATCATCAATGTTCCTAAAATAATCAAAAACATCAGACGTTTGAAAGGGAATCTGTATCTGGCAAAAGCATAGCCAACCATTATCGAAAATACAATATTGCCAACAACTACTGCTGTTAAAACAATAAAACTATTTAAAATATAGGTTAAGAACCCCGCCTGACCTATAATCAATCTGTAATTATCCAACGTAAATAAACCATTGCCATCAGATAATCCTGGTTCATGTCTGAGAAATGAACGCAAAAACATATACAGCCACGGATAAAGGTAACCTATTGCCAAAGCTGTTAGAATGAAAAAATTTAATTTTGACTTTATTAATTTACTCATGACTTATATTAAAATCACAACTTATTTAATAACTAAATCACTTAGTATACTTTTTAATTCTTACAGATTATATTCCATTTTTTTTATTTTTTATAGTCCTATGTATTAGAAAACATGATAATATTATATATAATTTAATTCGGGAACCTTTTTATGAGTAAAACATTTCGTATAATTATATGGCTAATAGTCAATGGTTTGGTTATTCTTTTATATCCCCCAGAATATGGCCTTCATGGTGGGCCTAACTATAGATATAAAGAAAAACAGTGTTTCTCTAATCAGAAAATGCTGTTAAGCGTTATAGAAATGTATAACATGGATCATAGCCAAATGATTAGTGAAATAAATGAAAATGTTATTGATATATTAGTAAGAGAAAAATACTTGAAAACAAAAATCAGCTATCCTGATCCTAAAAATTGCAAATACCTTAGTCGCGGAGAATTGATGAATGATGGAATCATATATTGTGAATATCATGGTTCTGCTGGCTATAATTCAAATAAATCTGAAGGAGTTCCGCCATCTAAGGAGTATGAAAAATATATTGAGGAATGCGTAATAGATTCAAAATATCACTATATTAAACATGTTGCACCAGGTTTCGTTATATTGGTTATAACTACTGTAATGCTATTTTTTTTATAAAAAAACAAATCTCTCAATTCTCAATTCTCAATTCTCACCTCTCAGCTCTCCTTTCTGCCTTGCAAAATACGCATTTGAGCGAAGGCAAAAACCATGATAATAGCCAACAAAACGAAAGAAATTGCTGAAGCATAGCCCATATCATGATATCGGAAAGCAGTTTCATATAAATGGTTTACAAGAGTATTTGTTGTGCCCACTGGTCCGCCGTGAGTCAGAGTAAAGACTTCTGGGAAAACCTGCCAGCTTCTGATTGTATTTATTACTATAACAAATATTGTCATATAGCGAATCTGAGGCAAAGTTATATACCAGAACTGCTGCCATTCATCGGCTCCATCTACTTCTGCAGCTTCATAAAGTTGCTTGGGAACAGCAGTTAAGGCCGCCAGATACAAAACCATATAATAACCAGTATAAGCCCAGACATTCATCATCATAATAGCCGGCATTGCAAAGCCTTTTTCCACTAACCAACCGTGCCCTGTCAAACCGAAAAATTCTACGATTCTATTCAACATTCCAACAGGAGAATAAAAGGATTTGAAAATAGAAGCAGTTACTACAATAGATACAATAGAAGGCAGGAAAAATACAGAACGGAAAACCTGATTTCCGCGTCTTACAGAATTGATCATAAGCGCAAGAACCAGAGCCATTACCGTTGTAACAGGCGTGGTTCCCACAACAAAAATGAAAGTATTGAGCAGAGCCTGTCTGAAACCAGCATCTTTTAAAAGACGTGCATAGTTCTCAAAACCAACAAAACTGAATAATTCGGGGTGGAAAACATCATAATTACTAAAACTCAATATTAAAGAAAAGACTAATGGATATATCCAAAATACAGCCAGAGTAAGTAACCAAGGGAGCAAGAACAATAATCTCTGGTGCACCTTTTCAGAAGGATTTTGACTATTAAAGAATTTAAAAATCAGTCTTTTTTTTTTAATTCATAAAGAATAAATGACATTAAAACAGCATTTATTAAAGTACCTACAGCAATAAAAGAAACCAATATCATAAGCCAGTTAGCCTGATTCGGTTGAGTAGCCTGAGGAATACTCAAAGCATTCATAGTTTCATTTGCTTTTTTTTCATTGATATTGCTTGGCTTTTCATTAATTGTTTTTGATTTTAAAATTCTTTCGTATTCAGCACGAGCTTCTTTCATGACTTTATCAATAGGCTCGCCATACATAGCTTTTTCAACTGTATTATTTATTATTGTTTCAAGTTCTATCCAAAGTCTGTGAACTGGTGGGTGTATGCCTGTTTTCATCTGTTCAAAAAACACTTGGGTTTTGGGGTCAGAAAAAGCAGGATCAGAAAAAGCTCCCACATTTGCAGGAAAACTTGTCCAGGCTTCTTTAGTAATCAGAAGAGCATTTTCACTTCTAGTGAGAAATTTAATAAATTTTGCAGCTAACTCTTTATTTTTACAGCTTTTAAATAATACGAGTATTTCACCACCCATGAAAGAAGTAGAAAAACCTTTTTCATAAGAAGGTTTAGGCACAAGACAGGTTCCAAAATTCAGATTCGGTGCTTCTATAGGCAATCTGGCAAAAATCCAGGAACCAGATATTTCAAAACCAAGTTTTCCTCTTTTGAAAGCATCATTTAATAAATCTTGTTTTTCGCAATAGCTATATTCTTTTAACTTTAAATAAAATTCTAGAGCTTCTTTCATCTCTTTGCTGTCAAAAACAAAATTGCCATTTTCATCTAAAACCCTTGCACCATTGCCCCAACCAAAGGGTAAGAACTTCTTGTATAAAATGTGACCTTCGCCAGCATTCATTCCAAAGCCAAAAATACCGTTCTTAGGGTCATGTATTTTTTTACAGGCTTCTAAGAATTCATTCCAGGTAACTGGTGGTTTATCAGGATCTAAACCTGCTTTTATGAATAAATCTTTATTGTAAAACATTACACGGGTTCCGGCTAACCATGGCATACCATAGATTCTGCCGTTCATTTGGGCAGGTTCCCACATTATGTATTTATCTTTTAAAGGAGAAAACTCTTCAGTAACATCTAATAATGCACCTTCCGCCATGAACTTTCCCATCCAGGTTGAGCCCATTTCGCAAATGTCAGGTGCACGGTTATTAGCCATAGCAACAACAATTTATCTAAGCCATTATTCCAAGTAAGTTGTTCGTTGTGAATCTTTACCCCTGGGTTTTCTTTTTCAAAAGCTTCTATAACAGGAACTATCAGTTTTGGATCCCAGAAATTCCAGAAAGTAAGCTCATTCTCTGCAGCCTGAGCAGCTACAGTTAGTATTAAGAATAATATTGTTGTTATTATTTTATATTTTTTAAACATTTCTAATCTATATAGATTGCTTCGCTATCGTTCAAAATGACAAATGTAACAATATCAATTTTTAAAATTAAAAACAAGGGGGTGTTACATAAAAATACAGAAATATTTGTTTTAACTATTTCCTCAATTAACTTTTTTAGATAAAATTAAAAATATTAGTTTTAAAGGTTAAAAGCATATGATAATCTGTGCCCAAAACAGCAAATTTGCAAAAGAACCATCTAGAGTTATTATAAATAGTATAATTATCTGTTTTTTACTTTCAATTCTTTTCGGATTAGCAATACCAAACTTTAAAAAAGTTCATTACACCCATGAATACAATTTAAGGAAAAGTTGTGCATCTACGTTAAAAGTATTAACGGATGCTGTAGAAATGTATAACATGGATCATGAATCATCAAATATGCGCACCCTTGATATGGATATATTATTGAAGGGACAATATATAAAGGGTGATTTTAGGAAAAGCTACAAAGAGTGTAAATATTGTAATTCAGGAGACTTATCTAAAAATGGCATAATATACTGTGAAACACATGGAGATACATATGGTATAAAAATAAAACAAGGTATGAGTTTGCAGGATTATTCCAAAGAAAGAGAGAAAATAAACAGAGAGCAAGAAACTCTAAAAAATGAAAAACAAAATAAAGCAGAAAAGGTAAATAATCTCAAAATTATTATAATAATTATAATAATTGTTTTGCCTTTGCTTTATTTGATTTCTAATATGATATTTGAACAAAACAAAACTAGTTTTTTCTTTATAACAATTGAAACCTTATTAATAATTATCTATATAATCAGCTTAATGGGTTACATTTATTATTCCAGATAGATTAGAACAATTATATTTGAGATTAATTAATAAGACTTGGATAATTCCTTAAAACCGCTGGGAACACCGGTTTTATTCCCTATATAAAATGTATCGCCATCCTGAGCCACAGTCTCATTGTACATAGATGTTTTCAACTTTCTTCCATCTAAAGTTTTGTATTCATCTCGTTCTGTTATAACATCATCCCACATATTCATAACCTTATCTGAAACAGATTCAGCTTCAGGATTAGTTAGACTAGGATTATTTTGAGCAATCATTTTTCGTTGTTCTTCTAATGAAATCTGAGCTCTTACAGCACCTATCTTTGCTACTCTTTCATCATTCATCTGTTTCAGTTTCATATTAACGAAATAAAATTCAGGTCTGATTCTGGAATTACCAATAACAGTCTTATATGTATTATAGTATTTATCAAATAATTCTTTTGAATTGGCACGATAGACAACAAAATACATAATTTCCCAATAAGTGGTTATTGTAACAATCGTATTGTTGCCAATTGAATTAGTCACGGTTCTAACACAAGAAGAAGCTTCAATATTGCCAGAACCCACAGAATACTGTTTTTTAGACATATTTACATCAACACCATTTAAAGAAGCCTGCATTCCAGTTCGAGCCATCTGATTCATTTGCTGTATTTTCTGCAAATCAATTTGGGCTTGTTTCAATAAATCATTTTTAATTTGTTGAATTTTATTATTATCAGAGGGTAAATTCTTAATTAGTTTTCTATTATTGAAGCCAAGATTGTTCAAAAAAACTTCAATAACAGCAGAAGAATCCATATAGTTCATCAAAGTAATTCTGCGTTCATAGTCTGGACCCTGCTTGGGCGGCATATTAAATCCCATAGCATTTCTATTCTGGAACTGGTAATAGCTTTCGTTAGTAAAAATGTAAATTCCTACGCTATTATCGGCATTTTGCAAACCAATTACTTCATGACCAGGGAAGCTGCCATCTAGTCTGTCCCATTGGCTTGTAACCTGTGCTGTAAACCCTTTTGGAACCATTATATCGGCAACAGGGATATTAATCATAGTATCGTTAAGAGTTTGATATGTATATAAATTTGACGATATGTCAGCAGAATATGATGGTATGCAAAATATTGATAAAACAACTACTATAAAATAAATCTTAAAATATGATGATTTCATAACAACCTCCAGATTAATGTACATAATACCAAATATTTATATAAAAGTCATTGCTAACTCAATTTTTAATAGCAAAAACTTTGGCTATGTTTTTATTTGTCCGAAGGAGGCTGTCCGAAAACTAGAAATTTTATGAAAAATCAGTATTTATTTGTTTGTAACCTACCCATTGTCATAACCGTATAGCTTTCAGGGCTAAAGCCCATACGCTATACTTTTTATGACAAATGTGCAGGATATTAGCACAGTTTAATTTGGACTTAAAAATTAGTTTTCGGAAAATTTTTAGAACCTTTTCCAGAAAGAGAGCGAAGCTTTGAGGTCGCGGTCGTGGGAGCCACGCTGCATTGAGAAGTCGGCGGATAACAAAGTATTTGTAGAGATTTTTCTTTCGCCTTTGAAGGAAACTAGCAGATGGTTTTTATCCTGTTCATTTTCAAGTTCGTATTTGTTCGCCATATCGCCTTCAAAGCTGAATGTAAGTTTGGGGTCGGCACCAGAGAAAGCACGTTTCCCAGCAAGTCTTAAAACATAGTTTTCTTTTTCATTACTGAAATTGAATTCTAGCCCAAGCTGGCCAGCAGCATAGTTATTGGTTTTGCTTTCAACAACCTGATTGAAGATTCCACCGCCGTTTTCGTGATAGCCATCCTGTTTGTATCTTGAGAATTGAAGATTTACATAGGGGTAAACTTTCCAAGATTTGTTCTTCTGATTCTTAGGAGTAAGCTTGTATTCTCCACCGATTTCAAACAAGTCCCCTTTGTATTTAACGTTAGTGGAAAGATTTAGATTAGTCAAAGTTCGGTTTAGTTCGTTATCTACTTTTCCGTAATCGAAATACAAGAAGCCAGAGGCTTTATCGCTCTTTCTAGATGCGTAAATACCAAATTTGTTTTCTTCGATTTTGTTTTTAGCCCAGGCATCTTCGAAACCGTCTAATGTATTATTGCCATGACCAAAGAACAAACCATAAGACTTAGTATCAGTAAGTTTTAAATCATAGCCGATTATTCCGCTTCTGCCACGGTATTGAGCGCTGTCACGCATTTCGCCTTTGTTGTAGACGAACTTGAACCAGGCACCGTTTTCTAAAGCCTCTCCTTGAGGAGAGGTGGCCTGCTTTTGGCAGGTCGGAGTGGTGACCGAATTAGTGGAAATTTTGTTTAGCGATAGCGTATTGGAAACACCTGAATCATTATCGTCATTGCGAGCAGTCGAAGACTGCGTGGCAATCCAGTCTCTATTTCCTTGTGACGATGTTTGTTTCTTTGAATCAGAGTTTACT
>JAFXRA010000045.1 GCA_017526725.1 Candidatus Rifleibacteriota bacterium | reverse complement strand
TATCAACTTTTCTGTTGTTTACAACCCCTGTTTTTGCGGTAGTTGGTTTTTGGATTGTTTTATTTGCTTCTTCATCCGGTCTTAAAAAATCTTTGTCCTTATATAAATGTTGATAACCAAAAATTCCTCTATATGACTTTATATAAACGTATTCGTTCTTATATAATTTATCATATTGGTATTTGTTTACTTCAAAATATACTTCTTCATTAGATTTATCATCCCACCATTTATAAGTGTACATTTTATATTCTGAATCGCTACTTACCTTTATACCTTTAGAATTATTACTAGAATGACTTGATACTTTATGCCGTATTTGAATTCTGTATTCCTGAGGTTTCTTTAAATATATTATTGAACTAAAAGCTATTGGCATTATTCCAAATATAATAAAAATAAAAAACATTATAAAGGGGTTGAAAAACATTAAACCTAAAATTAAAAAAATAATGTATTTCTTTAAAGAATCCCAGTATTTTTTACAGAAAAAAATTATGATTGTGAGTGTTAAGGCTATTCCGCCTAAAACTTGTAAGCCTAGGTTCAAAGGAAAAGAAGAGTCAAATACTGTATTAAACATTTATTGATCCTATTTTATTTTTTGTAAATTCAAAGTTTAAGAATCTCTATTGATTGATTATGAAGTATGCCGTTTGTAGCTAAAAGTTCAAGAGAATCTAATTCCATTTTTGAACCGTCGTATCTGGTTATCTTTCCACCAGCTTCCTCTAAGAGTAGTTGGCCTGCGGCAACATCCCAAGGCTTGAGGTTTTTTTCCCAATAAATAGAATAAATACCTTTGGCAAGGTAACATAGATCAAGAGCAGCAGAACCGAAACGGCGAACATCCTGCACGTGCATAAGCATATTTTTTAATCTGGTGGTTACTTCATCAATATGTTCTCTTCTGTTATAGGGAAAACCGGTTACAGCTAGAGCGTTGTTTATATCGCTTATATCACTGACATGAATCCTGTCTTCATTACAGAATGCTCCGCCATCTTTAAAACTGTAGTATGTTTCATTATTAATTGGATTTTTGATTACTCCAACAAGTGGAACACCATTATGGCAGAGTGCAATGGAAATTGAAAAATGGGGTAGGCGATTAGCAAAATTTGTTGTGCCGTCAATAGGGTCAACTATCCAGAAATCACCATTTCGCCAGTCTTCTCCGCCACCTTCTTCTCCATAAAACTTTATTTCAGGAAAAGCTTTTGTCAGTTCTTCCTTTAATATTTTTTCAGAAGCTAGGTCTACTTCTGTTACAAGGTCTACAGTACCTTTATGCACGATATTATGTTTATTATAAAAATTTTTCTTTATCATTTCAGAAGAGATATTCGCTGCCTTCTGTGCACCGTCTAAATACTTTGATAATTCCTGCATTTTTTTTTCACCTGAAACTTGATTTGAGATTATTTCCTAATGATGATAAAATGCTTTTACGGAAAACTCAAGGAGAACTGTATGAAAATTACAGGTAAGTTACTAAATATATTCATTTTATATAGCATTCTTGCTGTATCTGCCAATGCAGAAACAATTCAATTCGGCAAAAAAAGAAACACAAAAAAAGAAAGCAATATTAACGCTGCACAGATAAAAGATGATGAAGCTGGTGTAGCCTCAACTTCATTTAGTAATTTACCCAAAAACGAAGTAATTAATACTTTTTATGCAGACCCTCTTTCAGATGAATTTATGGGAAAAGACCACAATATAAAAGATTCTGAAAGAAACCGTTCTACCAAAGACTTATTGTCTGAATTTAACGGTCAGGTAAAAGTAATTAATGACAATACTGAAATTCCAGATGAAGATGAATTGGTCGATGTTCACTCAAAAGATGATAGAGCTAGAATTGAAGCCAGGGCAGATGAACTTTTGAAGGAAGCAGCCATACAGGAATCTAAGAACAATACAGGTGAAGCATTATTAGAAAAAAATCCTGATAAAATAACTGAAAAGCTTAGCGATAAAGAGACCAAGACCATAGCTTCTTATACTGACTTATATACGGAAAATGCTACCGAATCAGCTACTATCTCAGATATTTCAACTTCTGAAGAAAAGAATTCAGAAACAACAGAATTATCAAAAGAACAGCCGGAAGAAGATCCAGAATTCTCTAATAAACCAGTTGGTGAAGAAGTTGTGATTATTGAAGAAAAAGATTCTGAAGAAACAATAGATATTCCAGAATATGAAAAATTAGAAGGTATAGTTTCTGCTGATGAAATAGATGAAGAACCCTCTTCTAAGAGAAAAAGAAAAGAAGAAGAAAAATCAGCTAAAACCGCTAAATCTACCAAAAAAGACAAACTGCTAAAGAAGATGTCTGAGCCCTTGGAACCTGTTTTGTTAACGGAAGGTAAACCAAAATCAGAAGATGATGAAAATGAAAAAATATATACTTATTCAGGATTATTAATTCCTGAAAAACAGTTGCTTAGCAGAAAGAAGTATATGGTAAGATGGGTTTTAAAGCTTGATGACGGCACAAGAATCCCTCTTAAATCAAATTTAAAGCTTTTGCAGGAAGTTAAAAAAGAAAGCAATTTAAACGATTTTGTCACAATCAGTGGAAAAATGAGAACTTCCGCTATGGAAAAAGACCTTAAATACCTTGTTCCTGACAGTGTTTTGAATGGTATTAAACTTAATAAATCAAAAGATTCAGCAAAAAATGACAGCGATAATAAAGGAAAATCTGATGATAAACAGAATATAGAACCAGAAAATAAATCAGAATCAGAATCACAATCAGAACCAGAAGCAGGAACAGAAATTAAAAATGAAACTGCCAGCGAAACTCCTTCTTTAAGTGAGGTTTCAAAATTACCAGCAGATAAAGATTCTCTGCAAACGACTAAATGACAAGTGAAAAAATAGAAAAAAAATTAGCTTTGCTTCCGATGAATCCTGGGGTTTATCTAATGAAAAACTCTGTCGGAACAGTTATTTATGTTGGTAAATCAAGATGTTTGAAGAAAAGGGTTAATTCTTATTTCAATCGACATCATGACTCTAATAAAACGAATGCTCTTGTCGCAGCAATAGATGATTTTGAATACATAATTACAAATACAGAAGTTGAAGCTTTAATTTTAGAAAATAATTTAATAAAGAAGCATAACCCACATTATAACATACTTTTAAAAGACAATAAAACATATCCATATATTAAAGTTACGATGAAAGACCGGTTCCCACGACTTGAAAAAGTAAGAAAAGTTGCTTATCGTGATGGAAACCTTTATTATGGACCTTTCCCAAGCGGTTATGATTTATCTAGAATTATAGATATGCTGTCTAGAACTTTCAGGCTTTGTACCTCAAAAAAAGCTGTGGGTAACGATGGAAAAAAGAAAAGACCCTGTTTAAATTATCATCTCGGTCTGTGTCAGGGTGTTTGTCAGGGCAATATTTCACCAGAAGAATATGCTGTTTCTGTAAATAAAACTGTTGATGTTCTTTCTGGCAAAGTTCCTCCTGATTTTACAGGCTTAGAAAAGCAGCTTAAAGAGCTTTCTGCCAAGTTTCTTTTTGAAGAGGCGGCAGAACTCAGAGATACTTTGACTGCTCTAAGAAAGTTCTTTGAAAGTCAGAAAGTAGAGTTTCTAAAACCAATAGATATTGATTTCTGGGGAATAGCAGAAGCCGGATTGAGAGTGATTTTCTCTGTTTTTTCTATCAGAGGCGGCAAGTTGCTTGGCAACAGAATAATTGATTTTGAGCGATATGATGACATGTCATTGGCAGAAGCCTTAACAGAAGTAATAAACCGTCATTACGATATTGATTTGATTCCTGCTTTTTTATATTCATCTTTGATGCCTGATGGTGATGATTCATTGTTGGAAATGCTTTCAGCCAAAGCTGACCGCAAAGTTTCTTTTCATGTTCCCCAGAAAGGACAGTTTTTGACTTTGCTGGAAATGGCTAATAATAACGCAAGAGAGTTTTTAAGAAACAGTGAAACACAAGGCAAAGAGCGTATTGATGATTCTGTAATAGATTTACAGACAAGACTTGGTTTAAAGAAGCCACCAATTCATATTGAGTGTACCGACATTGCTCATATTCAAGGTGTAGACCCTGTTGCATCTGTTGTTGTCTGCGAAAACGGCAAACCTAAGAAAAGCGAATATCGACTGTTCCATATTAAAGAAGCTATGGGTGGCGATGACCCTGCTTCAATTGGTGAAATTGTAAGAAGACGTTTTTCTAGACTTTTAGCAGAACAAAGACCCTTACCTGACTTGTTCATTGTAGACGGTGGTATTACTCAGCTTCATTCTGCTATGCATGAATTAGAATTATTGGGAATTCATGATCAGCAGATAATGGGGCTTGCCAAGAAAGAAGAATTACTAGTTCAGACAGACGGTCGCGAAATAAAACTTCCTTTTTCCAGCCCTGGTATGAGGGTTATAATTAAGCTTAGAAATGAAGCTCATAGATTCTGCCATACCTTCCAAAGTAAAACCCATACCCAGAGAACATTACGTTCTTCTTTACTGAATTTGCCAGGGGTAGGGCCAGTTATCTTAAAGAAACTTATTTTAGAATTTGGTTCTATAGAAAAAGTAGTCAAAGCAACTGCTGAAGAAATAGTTGAACGTTGTCATATTCCATTAAAAACGGCAGAATTGATAATTAATTCAGTGTAAAATTTCTATTATTTATATCTTATTAAGTCTTATAAAATTGCTTAATACAGTATTATAAAAAATCAAAGGGGTCGATTTCATCACGGCCTTCTTTTTTTTCTCTTTCGTTAAGTTCTTCAAGAGAACTGCAAGAGCCAAAAGTGGAGATAAAAACTATCAGGTCTATGAAAATAAAAACTAAGTCTAATGCTCTTTCTGGGCAAGTAAGAATAAAAACATCCATACTTAAAAAGAGCATACCAAAACCAATTAATAGACTAAGTAAGATTTTTGGTAATACTGTAACAAAAAAGAACAAAAATGTATTTAACATTTTTTGCCTCGAATAAATATCTCTAGTCTTTTATTATACATCAAATTCAAATATAAAACATTGAAAAATGTAAAATATTTTATTTCTTTCTATTTCTAATAAATATATAATGATTTATTGTAATATTTTGGGAGAGCAAATAGTATATGAATACAGATCTTTTAGTGCTAATTATTCAAATTTTAATGTTATTAATCGGTCTTGGTTTTATTTTTCTAATGATAAGAAAGGTAAATAAAATAAAAGATGAAACGGAAAAAGATTTGGATTATATAAATAAAACAATAAGGGAAACTAATGAAAAACTAGGTGTGACTATTGACGAAGATGATTTGAAAAATGACAAATAACTTTATTAACTAAGAATATCTATATTTTACGCTTTTCTGTATATATTTAAAAGATTGGAGAAATAATGAAAAAGTTAGTATTTGGATTAATCTTTTTATTGGGTATTTCACCTATTTGTTTTGCTGAAGATAGGTTTAAACTTGAAGGCTTTAATGATATAACTGATAATATAATAAGTTCTCAGATTACAAAAGCTGATATAACTATATTAGGTGTTGAGGTTTATAAAAACGGCTGTTATTACTTTAAACATTGTTATAAACCTATGGTTTTAAATCCTGATACAGCTAACAGTTTTGCTATAGATTTTTCTGGTTCTTCTAATTGGCATAACGAAAAAAGAAGAGAATACAATGAAATTGATTTTAAAATTTCTTTATCTTGTGATTTGCAATTATGGCCTGCTTCTGAGAGCAAAGTTTATGGGGCAAAGTTTATTCCTACAAAAGTTTCTAATTCAAAAACTACTTTTCAAGGTAAATTAATAAAATATGAGTATCCGACAAACTCTGCTTATGGTGACTATGTATCGAGAAAAGATATTCCTGAATCAACTGTCGGTCCTTATGAAAAAAATGAAGTTGATTATAAAAATGGTTTTGAAGCAAAATGCGACAACCTCGCACATTTACACGATATTCCTATGGTTTTAAAACCTTATGGTCAGAACATCATTTATTTGGATAATAGATATTTAAGTGATAATTCAATGTATTTTCCTTGTGATAATGTTGACGAAGATGGCAATAAAATAGACCAATCGGCTACTCCAGAATCTATTAAATATTATATTTATGCTGTTGTTAATTCTTTAACGTTTAAAGATGGAACTACAAAGACTTATAATACAGAAAAAATTGATGAAAAATCCTGGTTTGAGCAAAACAATAAAAATGAAAAGAAAATACCTTGGGAAGCCAAAGGAACCAGCGATAGCCCATTCCTTATAAAAGATCTTAATGATTTGATTGCTTTAAATACAGATTATCAATATATAGACGGCGGCTATTATTTTAAGCAGGAAGCAGATATAAGTATTTTAAATAATGAATTATGGGGAAAGCCTCAAGAAAATCTGCTGCTTTATTATTATGAAAAACCCTTTGTTGGCCACTATGATGGAAATGGAAAAAGTATTACAGGCTTGAAAATTGTCACATCAGATAAAGAGCTTACGACTGTTCCAAAATGTCCATATAATGATTTTCATGGATTGTTCCACAGGGTAAGAAATGCTGAAATCAAGAATCTTGCTATTAATTGTGAAATTGATATCGGAGAAAACAATATAGCAGGTGCATTAGCTGGTGAAGCTATCAATGCTACTTTTACCAATATTATTGTTAATACAAAGGTTAATGGGAAAGAATCATTAGGTGGTTTGATTGGCGATGCCAAAAATGTAACTTTCACGGAATTCACCGTTAATTCTGATAATATTAATGGCAAAAAGTTTGTAGGTGGTATTTTAGGTAAAGGCGAAAAAATAACTGCAGACAATATAAATATAAAAAATGCTTCAGTAAAAGGTGAAGAATATGTCGGCGGTGCTTTCGGCAAAATAGAAAAAAATTGTAAACTTACTAATATATTTACTGATGTTAATCTTACTGCCAAAAAGATTTGTGGTGGTGTAGCCGGCAGTATAAATGATTATTGTAGTGCAAAGGGCCTTTCTGTTGAAGGTAAAGTGACAGGTGAAAACATTGTTGGCGGTGTTTTTGGCATAATATACGGTAATAACAACAAAGAAGACAAACAGGATTTATACTCTGATTTTGTTTCCAAAGCTGAAGTAACATCTACCCAAGGCAGTGCAGGCGGTATAGTTTGCCAGATAACTGAAAATGCTTCATTATCAGACTGTATTAACTATGGAAGTATTTTAGGAAAGTTTACCGGTGGTATTGCATATGCAATAGGGGTATTAGACAGAAATACAAATTGGGGTGTGACTTCGGTAACTAGATGTGAAAATCACGGAGAATTAAAAACTTCAGCAGAAATAAAATGTATAGAATGTGGCGGTATTGCCTGTGATTTAAGAATGTATAATTATCTGACAGACTGTTATAACGATGCTAATGCAGAAGGGAAAGAACGCTGCGGTGGTATAGTCGGTAATAATGATAGAGCATATATTCATAACTGTTACGCAATAGGTCAGTTCACAACAGGCGAATACAATACTCATGTGGGGGGAATTGTGGGTCGGTTTTTCCCACCTAAGAATTCAAAAGAAAATACTGTAGTAAAAGATTGTTTTGTTACTTCAGATACTAAATTAAAATACAAAAGTAAAATAAATAAGAAAAATAATACTAATGGCTGTATAGGTGAAGAACCTGATTATAAAGACTGTTTCTCAAATCTCCAGTATTTTGCTTCTGCTTCAGATATAAAGCTTAATTCTTCCTGGAATCCGGAAGTATGGGAAATAAAAGCAGGTTCTTATCCTAAGTTAAAGATGGCTTCTAAGGTTTCAAACAATTCAACTTCAAATAACCAACCAAAAGTTGAAACTTCAAAAGAAGAAAAACCGGCTGTTAAAGAAAGTGTTCCTGAATCAAAATCAGTAGAGTCTAAGCCTGTAGAACAAAAACCTGCTGAAGTTAAACCAGCAGAAGTCAAAGCTGTTGAACAACCCGCCAAAGCAGATGTTCCAGAAGTAAAACCTGCAGAACAACCAGTCAAAGTAGAAGCTCAAGAGGTAAAATCTGCTGAACAACCAGTCAAAGCTGATGTTCCAGAAGTAAAACCTTCTGAACAACCTGCCAAAGTTGATGTTCCAGAAGTAAAACCTTCTGAAACTAAGGTTGAACCGAAAAATAAGGCTCCTCTTGACACAAAAGAGTATAAACCTGTTGAATTAAAGCCTTTCCAGACTCATCCAAAGGTTGTTGTTCCTGAAGAACTTGAGCTTGAGCCTTGATAAGAGCAACAGAGCTTAGAGCATAGAGCAGCAGAGCAGCAGAGCAACAGAGCAATAGAGCTTAGAGCTTTTAGAGTAAGACCCCTTTCGTCTGCCTTACGGCAGCCACTTCCCCCACCTACGTGGGGGCAGTTCTTCAAGAAGCGCCCCCAAAATTTTGAAAAAATTGCTGGGGGAGCTGGCGAGCGATAGCGAGACTGAGGGGGTCTTTTAGAAATATGAGAGCGCCAAGCTTTGCTTGGCATGGTTGTTTTTATATATAAAATAGGTTAGTATGTTTAATAATAAAAGATTAAATGTAGGAGAGATTGATGTTCTGCCCTAATTGTGGTGCTCCAACTGTCGATGGTGCCGCATTCTGCGTAAAATGTGGAAAGCCACTTCCGAATACAATTACTAATAACACTGTTGCACAAACTAATGCAATCGCAGGTGGCACAGTTCAGATAAATCAGCAAGTGGTTCCGCCAAGTCCTCAAGCATCTAACTTATTTGTTACTC
>JAFXRA010000044.1 GCA_017526725.1 Candidatus Rifleibacteriota bacterium | reverse complement strand
TATGCATATGATGATGACGATGACGATGATGATGAAGATATAGAAGATTTTAATAATTATTCTTCTGATGAAATTTTTGACAAAATAGCTTCAGAGTTAGAAAAATTGGAAAAAGGTGTTGACAGTGAACTAGGTCCCCTTTCAGATGCTATAAATCAAGATAAACTATTGATTTTCTCTAGTGGTAATGAAGGCGAAACTGTATCTGCTTATGAAATTTGCGCACCTTTATTTAAAAAGGAAACAGCCAACAATATTATTAACGTTACCGCTGCTTTGAATAGTTTTGATGGAACTAATCATCTTGAACGAAATTCTGATGGAAGTATCAGCGGCGATTTTATAAATGCTCCATTCTCTAATTTTGCCAAATATTCAGAAGAATACACTATTTGTACACCTGGATGGAATATTTGGTCTGCTTCATCCAGCGATAAGAATTCTTATGTTCCAGAAAGCGGAACATCAATGGCAGCTCCTTTCGTTACTGGCGGTGCTGCTCTTGTTCAACAGGCTTTTCCATATATGAATAGCAAACAGATTGGGGATGTTTTACTATCTACAGCTAATAATAATATTCAGCTAGAACACAATTTTTTAGTAGCCGTTCGAGATGAAAATGATGCTAATGCTGTAATAATTGATCCTGAAAAATGCAACGTAAACCTCTTTTATTTAGACGATAGAACAGAATGCAGTAAGGAACAAATAATAGATGATATTACCGCTTATGCAGATACATTAGAAAACGAAACAGAAGGTCAGAAATTTGCAGAAATTCTAAATGCTGACATAGGGTTAGGTCGTATAAAGGTTTATTACCAAATGCCATTGCAGGAATTTATCGGTCAGGGAATGTTAGATGTAGGTAAAGCTATTAATGGACTTGGCGCTTTAAACGCTCGAAGATTAACTTCTGAAAACCTTTCTTTCAAATATGAAACCGATGAAAGGCCTACTGTTTTGTATGATATTGATACAAAAGGTTATGATTCTGTCTGGAGCAACGATATAAAGGAAATAAGAGTCGGCAAACTTGCAGACGATAGTATTGAAGAAGATTTGAGGGAACGCTATAAATTCTATAAAGCGAACTGGATAGAACCTAATGTTAATAATCCTTTTAATGAAAAAGGAAACGAAGGTGATACTTTCGCAGCGTATCTTACAAAAGCTTACGTAGAAAAATATAATCAGAATGTTGATGAAAATGGTCTCGAAGGGCTTCATGTTGGTCTTTTAAAGAAGGGTGCCGGCAATCTCAGATTAGAAGGTAACAACACATATAAGGGTGCTTCGGTTGCAGTAGAAGGAACTCTAACTATAAATGGCTCCGTTGCTGGCGATGCTTATAGTGACGAATATGGCACTATTGCTGGTAAGGGAACAATTAACGGTACTCTTTACAATAATAATAAAGCTATTGCAGGGGACGAAGGTGTTGGCAATCTAACAATGGGTGCTTTGGAAAGCAAAGGCACTCTTACTGCTGTTGTTAATGATGAAGGCAACACAAAATTTATCGTTAAAGGCAAAGCTAATGTTGAAGGTTCTACTGTTAAAGTTCAAGGGCTTGTTCCAGGTGAAAGCTACACTGTGCTTTCTGCCAACAGCATAAGCGGAGAGCTTGCAAATGGCAAAGGCAACTCTACTCCTGTAACTACTTTTATGAGCGAATATGCAAAAGTTGAAAATAATGAAATAACAGTCGTTTCAGAACTTAGCGATGAGCCAAATGCTATTGAAATTCCCGCTGGAAGTGCTGTAAATGTTAAATTTACAGAAAAACATAAGAGAGCTTTTACAGCAATAAAGAATATGTATCTTAAACTAATGTCTGATTTACCAAATGGAGTTGCTTCTTATCGACGTTCTCTAAGGCTTGTAACCTCTCCACAACAGATAGACCAGATTATGACTCTTATTAATCTTCCGGCTGCTCAGGCTGCACCTGCTCTTTCTGCCGTTGTTAATAATGCAGCTGCTCAGAGTATGACTCTTGTTCAGCGTAATTCAATGACTAGTGATATTCTTTCGAGTCACTTTGCAGATAGATTTTGTTCTAACACGGGAGAAGATGCCCTAAAGCCCTCCCTTGAGGGAGGGAATAAAAGGGAGGGTGACCTAACCAGAGTAAACTCTGATTCAAAGAAACAAACATCGTCACAAGGAAATAGAGACTGGATTGCCACGCAGTCTTCGACTGCTCGCAATGACGATAATGATTCAGGCGTTTCCAATACGCTATCGCTAAACAAAATTTCCACTAATTCGGTCACCACTCCGACCTGCCAAAGGCAGGCCACCTCGCCTCAAGGAGAGGCTTTAGAAAACGGTGCATGGTTCAAATTCATCTACAACAAAGGCGAAATGCGAGATGGTTCACAATATCGCGGTAGAAGTGGAATAATCGGCTATGATTTAAAACTTACTGACACTAAGTCATTCGGTTTGTTCTTCGGTCACGGCAATAATACACTAGATGGTTTCGATGACGCCTGGGCTAAAAACAAAATAGAAGAAAACAAATTCGGTATTTACGCATCTAGAAAGAACGATAAAGCCTCTGGTTATCTATATTTAGACTACGGAAAAGTCGACAATGAACTGAACCGCACTCTGACTAATCTTGGTCTTTCCACTAACGTTAAATACAAAGGTGATTTGTTTGAAATCGGTGGGGAATACAAGCTTACGCCTAAGAATCAGAAAAACAAATCTTGGAAAGTCTACCCTTACGTAAATCTTCAATTCTCAAGATACAAACAGGATGGTTACCACGAAAACGGCGGTGGAATCTTCAATCAGGTAGTTCAAAGCGAAACCAATAACTATGCCGCTGGTCAACTTGGTTTGGAATTCAATTTCAGCAACGAAAAAGAAAACTATGTTCTAAGACTTGCTGGGAAACGTGCTTTCTCTGGTGCCGACCCCAAACTTACATTCAGCTTTGAAGGCGATATGGCGAACAAATACGAACTTGATAATGAACAGGATAAAAACCATTTGCTAGTCTCATTTAAAGGCGAAAGAAAGATATCTACTGATACTCTGTTATCTGCCGACTTCTCAATGCAGCGTGGCTCCCACGACCGCGACATGAAAGCTTCGCTCTCCTTCTGGAAGAAATTCTAAAAAGTTTTTTTACATTTTTAGATAGTTAATATACATTCTGAAAAGCCAGATGAATATGAATTATATAATGATATTTATGAAGAAGGAGAATATGATGATGATGGTAACTCAATCTAAGTCTCAATGATAGTTCTTCTTTTTATAAGTCGTTACTGTATTTGTGATTACTTTTTAATAAGATTTTCAATTGAATAATAATAGGCTAATGATTTTGTTGAGTAATAATCTAGTGACAAAATGCTTACTTTTTTATAAAATACTCCTAAAACAAAGAAAGTAAGATTAAACTATGGCAATTCCAACAAATATAAAGAACCTGCTAACTGGTAATGTGGTAGAATGGGCTAGAATTGAATTTAAAGAGACCTGGAAAACAGAGGCCTCTTTAAAGACCATTACCGCTTTTGCTAACGACATAGATAATTGGGGTGGTGGATATATTGTCATAGGTGTTTCAGAGGGGAAAGGAAAGTCTAGGTTTTCGGTCAAGGGTATTTCTGTTAATCAAATAGACAGAATTCTCAAAGATTTATTAAACAAATGCAAGTTGATTCAACCGGAATATTTGCCTATTGTAGCTCCTGTTGATTATGACAATAAAAAGTTGATTGTTATATGGTGTCCTGGAGGGCAATCAAGACCTTATAGAAGTCCAAAAACATTTAATTATGAAAAAGGCAAAGCTATTCCTTCCAAAGAAAATTGCTATTTCATAAGAAAAATGGCAAATACTATTATTCCAACTGAAACAGAAATTTCAGATTTATTTTCTTTAGCTAACAAAGTTCCTTTTGATGACAGGATTAATCATCAAGCTGATTTATCTGATTTAAATATTACACTTATAAAGTCCTATCTTAAAGAAATCAATAGTGCTTTATATAATGAAGTTGATCAAATTAATTTTGAAGATTTGTGCATTAATATGGGAATATGCAATACAATGCCTGAGTTTTTAAAGCCTAAAAATGTAGGTTTGATGTTTTTCAGCATGGAACCGGATAAATTTATGCCTTATACTCAAATTGATGTGGTAGAGTTTCCCGAAGGTGTTGGCGGAGATAAGATTATTGAAAAAGTATTTAAAGGACCTTTACATATACAACTTAGAGAAGCTTTATTGTATATAAAGAACTCTGTAATAAAGGAACAAATAATTAAGTATCCTGATAAAGCTGAAGCAGACAGGTTTTTTAATTATCCTTTTGCTGCTATAGAAGAAGGTTTGGCTAACGCTGTCTATCATAAAGGTTATGATGTTAGAGAACCAATAGAAGTCAGAATTGAAAAGGATATGATAGAGATTATAAGCCATCCTGGACCAGATCGTTCTGTTACAATTGAAGGACTTAAAAATTTCCATGTATCTAATCGTAGATATAGAAATCGCAGAATAGGTGAATTCTTAAAGGAACTGCACCTTACAGAAGGTCGTAACACAGGTTTTAAGAAGATTTTAAATGCATTAGAAAAAAATGGGTCTCCTAAGCCAGAATTTGAAACAGATGAAGACCATAGTTATTTCATATCCAGGTTTTTTATTCGCAAAGAATTCAAAAACAAAAATGGCAGTGAAAATGTCACTGTAAATGTCGCAGAAAACAAAAATGGCAGTGAAAATGTCACTGTAAATGTCACAGAAAACAAAAATGGCAGTGAAAATGTCACTGTAAATGTCACAGAAAAATTAATAAAATT
>JAFXRA010000043.1 GCA_017526725.1 Candidatus Rifleibacteriota bacterium | reverse complement strand
GCGGTCTCTGTATTGAGAGAGATAAGAGAGAAGAGCTTAGAGATAAGGGGAATGTTTTAGCAAAAGCAAATAACTGATATAACCGTCTATTACAAGCAATCAATAATTGAGTGCAATTTTTTAAGCCCCTTTATTAAAGGGAAAAGATTGCGTAAGCAATCTAGGGGATTTTTGAGAACTCTGCTAAGCATTACACAATTAAGTCCGAAGACTTGTAGTCACTAAAACAATTCCCTCATCTCTCCTCTCTAATCTCTTATCTCTCTAAAAAAGAGAAAGTTTACAAAAGCTGAGTAAAATATTAAAATATTTACCGAAGAAAGGTAAAGTTCGGTATATGGAAAAAGCTTTAAGAAGATGGTTCCCATTGTTTGTTCTGCCAACGCTTTGCGCGTTTATTATAGGTTTTATTATTCCTTTTGCAGAAGGAATCTATTTGTCTTTTTGTGAATTTACAACAGTTTCTGACGCAAAGTTTATCGGATTGGCTAACTATATTTCAGCTTTGAAAGACTGGTCTTTCTGGCGTTCTTTCTTGCTTACCTCAGCTTTTGCAATAGTCTCAACTTTGGTAACCAATGTTTTGGCTTTGATCATCGCTTTGGCTCTGACCGGTAAAATCAAGGGAACAAACATTTTCAGAACAATCTTTTTCTTGCCTAATCTTATTGGTGGTATTGTTCTAGGTTATATCTGGCAGATTCTTATTAACTGTGTGCTTTATAAAATAGGTCAGCCTCTGTTGGCTCTAAACTCTCAGGCTGGTTTCATAGGCTTGATTATTCTTACAAGTTGGCAGCATATAGGTTATATGATGATTATATATATTGCTGGTTTGCAGAATATTCCAGATGCAGTTTTAGAAGCCGCTAAAATTGATGGTGCGTCAAAATGGGAAACATTGATTCACGTTAAACTGCCAATGCTGATGCCCTCAATCACAATTTGTCTTTTCCTTTCTATAACAAATGCATTCAAGCTTTTCGACCAGAACCTTTCTTTGACAGCAGGTGAACCTGGACACTTAACCGAACTGCTTGCTATGAACATCTATTCAACCTTCTACTCACATTCTGGTTTGCAGTGGATGGGAATAGGTCAGGCAAAAGCAGTTATATTCTTCGTTATAGTTGTAGCAATCGCTCTTGTTCAGCTTAAAGCAACTCATTCCAAGGAGGTGCAGCAGTAATGAAGAAGGTTAACACAAATCTGATTCTGACCATATTGTTTTCTATAATCTGTATTTTCCATATGTACCCTGTAATGATGATTCTTTTTAATTCTTTTAAAAAGGAATCAGCAATCAGCACCTCTACTGTTTTTGAACTTCCTACTGCTGAAACTTTTAACGGGTTGTCAAACTATGTTAATGCAATAGACTCTCAAGGCTTCTTGTGGAGCCTGTTTTACTCTGTAATCATAACAGTGACTTCTGTTGCTCTTATTCTGGTCTGCTGCTCAATGTGTGCCTGGTATATAAGCAGAGTGAATAGCTGGATATCAAAACTTATGTATGCTATGTGCGCTTTTTCTATGGTTGCGCCATTCCAACTTGTAATGTTTACTCTTTCTCAGACTGCTGACCGTTTTCACGTTGGTTTGCTAAGGTTTAACTCGCCCTATACGATTTGCTTTATTTATCTGGGTTTTGGGGCTGGGCTTGCAGTATTTATGTTTACAGGCTTTATGAAGTCTATTCCTGTTGAAATGGAAGAAGCAGCTATGATTGACGGCTGCAATCCTTTCCAGACATTTTTTAAGATTGTATTTCCTGTATTGAAGCCTTCTATGATTTCTGTTGGAATACTTGAAACCATGTGGATATGGAATGATTACCTGCTGCCGACGCTGGTTTTGGATATAAAGCAGTATAAGACTATACCTATGCTTATACAGTATTTCAGAGGTAGTTACGGAAGTGTTCAGATGGGGCCGATGATGGCTTGCGTTGTTCTGACTATTGTTCCTGTAATTATTATCTATTTAATAGGTCAGAAGCATATTATTAAGGGCGTGCTTTCTGGAGCCGTTAAAGGATAGTAGTATATAATGGCGGACAGCTAGCTTGTTCGACCTTATTCTCCTTAAGCGGTCTCTGCAGCTTTCTGCCTTCGTATAATCTTTGAGAGAACGAGCCTTGTGCGGAGAATAGAAGGTCTCGCGTCTGCTGACCGCAACATTGAAAGGATAGGTTTAATAATGACGGACAGTCAGCTTGTTCGACCTTATTCTCTTACATCTTATCTCTAAAATATCTGGCTTATAGTTAAGGGTTTAAAAATAAAGTGAGGAAAAGTATGTTAAAAAGAATAATGCTGTTTATACTTTTGTTTGTTCTGGTTTGTAATTACGCTTTTGCTACAAGAACTACAAGAGAAGAAATAACCTGTCCCTTGTGCGGAACAAAATTCATGGCTACTGTTGTTCTTTCTACCAACAATTTTGGCGGAACAGACCACGATTTATGCCCTCATGCTGTAGGCTATACTCCTTTAGAAGATTATATCTGGGGCTGCCCATACTGTAATTTCTGCGGCTATTCAGGTGATTTTAAAAAAGAATATTCTACTGAAGAGAAAACAAAAATACAAAATTGGCTTAAAGATAATTATCCTCCAACAATAGAAAAACCTAATCAAGAAGTAAAAAAGGATGATGAAGAAGATGATGAACCCGCTTATAGGCGAAATCAATATAGTTTTCGGAATCTTCCTGCTTTTAAACGTTATGAAATTGCTGCAGAACTGGCAAAGTTGGCTAAAGGCTCAAATTACGATATAGGTAAATTGTATTTGAGATCAACATGGTGTGCTAGAGCTAATTATGCAATTGATAAAGATGGGCATTATATAAATGAAAATGAATTTTCCCAGTTATTAAGAGATAACAATAGAATTATCGATGAAGAAGCCCAAAATATTGAGAGAATGCTTGATCCTATAGAAGCAAGAACCTTTACTATGGCTGATTTTTTCATAAAGATTGCTGATAACATAGAAAAAAGGGAAGTAAATGAAGAGGAGAAATTAAGTTGTTATTCCAATTTAGCTGTTCAATTGCGCTGTTCCGGGGAAAATACCAAAGCGGAATCTTTTATCAAAAAAGCCGAAAAATGCAAAGACGCTGAAAAATTATCTGCTTTATTCGAAGGCTTAAGAAATTCCATAAAATTAGAACGTTCATACCAGGTTAAAGTAATTGAGTATTTATCAGCTTCATTAAACGACAATTTAGATGAATTTCACCTTATGGAAGTTAACTTACTTCTTGGTGAAATGAATAGGAGAATTGAAAAATATGATGAAGCTAAAAAATACTATTCCAAATTGTTGGAAAATCCAGAATCTTTGCCAGAACAATTTTTGAGAACAGTAAGATTTGCTACTGCAATTATAGATGGGAATAATAGTAATCAGCAGGAATCCTTTGAAAAAATAGAAGTAAAACGAATCAATACCTGTTTAGAACAACTTTCTAGTCCAATAGCAGGCGAAAATGCCGCTAGATATCTTCGTTTTTCAAAAAGAAGAGACATTATCTACCCAAAATTAGTAGAAATAATTAATTCGGCTTTAAATAATCCTCCTGATTATTCCAAATATATAAAAAAAGAAGGAGATAATAAATTCTTATTTGATGAAAAAAGTAAACATATTGTTTTTTTGAGTGGTGACAGTGAATATTCCAGAAACTTCTCTTTAGAATATGCAATAGAAGCAATGTCTGATGAAACTGAAGAAGCAGCAAAATATCAATACGCTTTGCTGGATAAAGTTTCTGAAGATAGATTTTTGCTGGAAAATTTGAAGCAGATGGCTCATGTTCTTCCTTCTGAAAAATTCATTCAAAAATTTAATAATGCTTCTACATCATATGATATAGCTAAATATGCTGTATTCTTAAGAATTATAGGCGATAAACCTTCTTTTGAAGCAATAATGGCAAAAGCTGAAAAGATGTTAGATGATGAAGGCTTAAAAAATCTGGCATTAAAAGAATATCCAGAAAAAAATAGAGAAGCCTGTGAAGCATTAGTTGAATCTTTAGCTCTTTTTAGAGGTAAAAGAACAATAGATTTTCTGTTGAATCTTTGTGAAAGAATCAAAAAAATACATAATCAGATAAAAGAAGAAGATTCGAGTAAAAGTTGTTCTGATTTATGTGATTTGTATAAAAAGGCAGGAATAGACTTAGAAATCATGTTTTTCAGACATTTTGGCTTTTCATCAGGATACAATAGAAAACATGAACCAAAAGTAATAGAAGACTTACTAAATTATGTGAAAATAGTAGAAGAACCTTTAATTAGTTTTAAAGAATGGTATGCAAAGTACGGGAATGAAGATTACAAGAAAATAATATATGGTGGATTTAAAAAATATGGTTACGAAGTTTTTCCTGTATCAGACCCGCAAAAATTACGCTTATTAGTAGAAGGTCTTGAAGATTCTTTTCCTCCAGCAAGAATTCAATGTTATAAGGAATTAGTTCGCAGAACTGGCATAAAAAGACGGCCAGATGCTGGTTTAGATGTTGATTTTGTTAGAAGAGACGCGAGACAGAGTTTAATAGGTTTTTATAATCAGTGGCTTGAAGAAAATATTTCTAAGCTTGTTTATGATGAGAAAAAACAGAAGTTTGTCGTAAAACAGTGATTTAGAGCCTAAGGTGTAAAGTAGGAGGTCTCGCGTCTGTTGTCCGCAACATTGTTCTCTCTAAAAAGGTTAGTCGTAAAAACTTAATTAGCTTAAGAAGCTGGTTATAATAAAAAACTTACTCACCAGCTAAACAATCCCCTTATCTCTTATCTCTAATAATATCTGCCTTAAAGCTCACAATTAATGGTGGAAGGTAAGTTGTTGTTGTTATTGTTGTTCTGTGATATTATGTACACAAAAAATTAATAGAAAGAACTGTATTATGAAGCATAACAAAAAGTATTTACTAATAGTTTTAACAGTTTCGTTTATCGTTAATGCCTTGTTTATAAGCGCAGCTTATTGTGATACCAACAGAAACAAGGGTTCTGTATATTTTTTCAATTTTAAGCCCGAAGCTGATGCCGCTTGGCAGGAAGTTGCCAAGCTTTATACTGAAAAAACAGGTGTTGAAGTAAAAATAGTTACTAAAACCAATGCTTATTATCTTGATGAATTGAGAGACAGATTAAATAGTTCTAATCCCCCAACTTTGTTCCAGGTTGCACCTGCAACATTGAGTGAATTGGAAGGTTATTGCTTTAATCTTGCTAATACAGATTTTTATAAAGAACTGAATAATGAAGCTTATGTATTGAAAGACCGTTACGATAGAGTTTGTGGCGTAGCCTATGCTGTCGAAACATACGGAATCATTGTTAACCGTGACCTTCTTGAAAAGGCAGGCTATGATGTAAACGACATTACATCATTGTATGAACTTCAAAATATAGCTGAAGACATTACTTCTCGCAGAGAAAGCCTTGGATTTGCAGCCTTCTGTTCTTCCGGCATGGATAGGTCTTCTGACTGGAGATTTAAAACTCATTTAGCAAATCTGCCAATTCATTTTGAATATCAGGATAAAAAAGTCAACCGTCTGAAAAAGATTGATGGCAATTACCGTGG
>JAFXRA010000042.1 GCA_017526725.1 Candidatus Rifleibacteriota bacterium | reverse complement strand
GGGTTGGTTCGCCACCAGTTCCGTTGCATATTCCGTATTTAACTTTGTCTGTATTTAGTTTGTAGTTATCTTGACCTATTACTGTTATTTTGAGAATTGAGTCTTGGTTTATTGATATTGTTGCTTTTTCTTCTGGAGCAATCATATCCGGCCCCAAAACTAATCCAGATTCTACGTCTTTATAATCTGGGTCACCATTAAACAGGCTTCCGGTCATAAACAAATCAGCTGTTTTGGGAAGCGGAAAATGATTGGGAGGATTTTCAACCGGGTAAATTGAGCCAGAAGGACCATCTACAACGGTAATTTCTAAACCACAGGTTGGTGGAGTAATATCTTTGATTTTAACATCTTTTGCTATGCTTGAGTTAGCAAAAGTATTTGTTCTTCTACCTGTTTGAATATTATCATAACCCATTCTGCGGCCTGCAAAACAGGTTATAGCTCCACGGGAAGTTGGTGTTTCGGGAATGACAACCATAACATTTGGAGCAAAGCCAGGAGTAGCAGAACAAGTAGTGTTTTTGTTGGTTTCCCAATCTATGACTTGCCAGTTGACAGATGGATTTGCTTCCCATAAAGGATTGGGAATATCCATATCTCTGTCTTTACTTGGTGCTTCATCAAAGAAGATGTCGCTATCTGCCTGAACAGTAATTGGCTCGTCTTCTGTAAGCTCTTTAGGAATCTGTTCTCCATTTTCCAAATAAAGCTTCATTGGTATAACAGGTGTAATATGAGATGGAACCATTTCAATTTCAACACCTTTAAGCCAGGGAGCTTTTTCTAAATCTACGTCTTTATTGGTTTCAGCAGCCTGTATCGGCATAGAGAATGCCGATACGGCAATAATCAGTGACAAATAAATTCGCTTCATTATTGACTCTCTAGAACTTACTTAGATGAAGTTTCAAATGAAGCATTTGAATTTACTACATATAACGGAATCTTTACTGTAGTAACATTACCAGATTTGTCTTCGGCTTTGGCAACAAAGAAGTAATTTGGCTGATCTGCATATTCACCGCGTGGATAGTTGGGAACGCGGAAGAGATAAGCGCTGTCATTCTTTTCTACGACAGAAGCATCGCCTCTTTCAATTCTTGCTTCAACATCTGTTGGAGCAACACGATCATCACCATTATCTACAGATACTGCTGCAAAAATGAAAGGAACATTTCTACGAACATAGATACCTTTTAAAACGCTCTTTTCATCAGTTGCAGATACGTGAACCTGTCTTGTCTGATTATCTTTGTCTAAAAGTCCGGAAGGAACAACACCGGAATTGTAATTAACTGCACCGTTTTCACTGAACATTGGACCAGCTATTGTTACTCTGGCTGTTTTGTTCCAAGGTTCTTTATTGCGTTCACTGCCTTCTCCTTCATCAACAAAGAGATAGCTTTCTTCTTCATAGTCTTTTTCATTGCTGGAGAAAGGTCTGCCCATAGTGGTAAGAACTTTTGTATAAATATTTTGTTTCAGTTCATGTTCAGAAGCAGCCATATCTACACTGCCAGCACCTTCCTGGAAAGCTACCCAAAGGTCTGGTGAAGTGCAGTCATGAACTAAGACGCCCATAGTCTGGTTAGAAGTTACAGTCTTAGGATCTTGGGCAGTAGTTGTGCCTGTAGCAGTTCCAGTTCCAGTGCTAGTGCCGGTGCTTGTTGAAGTATCTGTTAAAGTTGTAACTTGTTCTGTTGGTTCATCAACCTGTCTTGCACCACTGTTACCAATTTGATATTCACCTGGTTCGTAAAGAGTTCCGCCATCATGTGCCATATTAGTATTTTGGGAACTCAAGGTGTTATAGTTGCCGTCAGCATCTTTTTTTGAGGTTGTCCATGTTATATTCGGATCACTTTTAAAATTAGAGCCACTTGCAACATCATTAGCATTTGCGGAATAAATGAGAGAATGTTCATGTTTTTCATAATAAACATCTTCTAAACAATGAACTAAAGAACTATCGGGGTCACCGCCGCGGAAAGTATTAGGCATAACATTAGCGTTATCCTTAAAATCTAATGACATAGGAACACTGTCTGGAACAAGGCTTTCACCGTTGCTTGTGTTGCTTTCTGTTGAAGTGTCAGTTGATGTATTGGTATCGGTATTGGTATTAGCTGCAGAAAAGATAGGAGCAGCTATTAGCAATGAAATAACCAAAAAGACAAATAGATTCTTTTTCATGATATAACCTCGCAAAAAATATTTTCGGACTCAAAATATATTATAACAGAAAAAAACAATAACAGGAAGAAATTAATGTAAAATATTATAAAATAGCAAATAATAGTAGTGGATAGTACTCGGATAAGACGAAAAATATGGCTCAAAACATTGATTACGATTGAATTTTTTAGTTTGTATATGATGTTTTGTTTTTTAGAAAATAATGTTATGCTAGGTATTAAATTTTTAACTTGAACGGTACATAAAATGAATTCGATTTGTATAAAAAATAGGAAAATTGCTTCCGGTTTACCTACATATATTATAGCTGAAATGTCTGCAAACCATGCTGGCAGTCTTGATTATGCCAAAGAGATTATTCTCGCTGCCAAAGAGGCTGGTGCAGACTGCATAAAGATACAAACTTATACGGCAGATACTATTACAATAGATTGCCATAATAAGTATTTCAACATAGAAAAGGGAACATGGGAAGGTGAAAACCTCTATTCCCTTTATAAAAAAGCCTATACGCCGTGGGAATGGCAGGCAGAACTAAAAGAAGAGGCTGATAAAATCGGCATAGACTTCTTTTCTACTCCTTTTGATAATACTGCAGTTGATTTCCTGGAAAGCATAGGAATAGAGTTTTATAAAATAGCTTCTTTTGAACTTATTGATTTGCCTTTAATAAAATATGTGGCTTCTAAGGGCAAACCTCTGATTATTTCTACTGGCATGGCATCATTAGATGAAATAAAAGAAGCCGTAGATTGTGTACATTCACAAAATAACGACCAATTGGCTTTGCTGAAATGTTCTAGCGCATATCCTGCAATTACTGATGATATGAATTTGGCCACAATGAGAGTATTGAGCGAAACCTTCAATGTACCGACAGGTTTATCTGACCATTCAAAAGGTTCTATTGGTGCTGTGACAAGTGTTGCTTTAGGCGGATGCATAATAGAAAAGCATTTGTGCTTGGATAGAAAAATAAATACGCCTGACAGCGGTTTTTCAATGGAACCAGACGAATTTGCCGCTATGGTAAGAGATGTTAGAGATGCTGAAAAAGCTATTGGCAAGGTTTCTTTCGGACCAACTAAATCAGAAATGAGCAATTATAATTTCAGACGTTCTATTTTTATCGTAAAAGATGTAAAAGCTGGTGAAAAAATAACAGAAGACAACATACGCAGCATCAGACCTGGCGATGGTTTAAAACCTAAGTTTTATGAAGATGTTTTAGGTAAAACATTTGCAAAAGATTTGTATGCTGGCACACCGTTGTCTTTTGATTATATTGTAAATACCTAGTTTTTCTTGACTTTGTTTATTATTAGTAATTTAATGAGTCAAAAGAGATAAAAGTCAGGAAGGAATGTTTTTTTATGGCAGTAAATTTAATTGGCCGCAGTTTTTTAACTTTGAAAGATTTTACCCCCGAAGAAATTCGCTATATGCTTGATTTGGCAAAAGAACTCAAGCGTTTAAAAATGGCTGGAATAAAGCCAAGAAATCTTGAAGGCAAAAATGTTGCTTTGATTTTTGAAAAAGCTTCTACAAGAACTCGCTGTGCTTTTGTTGTAGCTGCTTCAGATGAAGGTGCCCATGCAGAATATTTAGGAAAAGACGATATTCAGCTCGGCAAAAAAGAAACAGTTAAAGACACTGCTAGAGTTTTGGGCAGAATGTTTGACGGTATTCAGTTCAGAGGTTTCAAGCATGAAACAGTTGAAGAATTAGCTAAATATTCCGGAGTTCCTGTTTGGAACGGTCTTACAGACAAATTCCACCCAACTCAGGTTCTTGCCGACCTTATGACTATTGAAGAACATTATGGCTATCTAAAAGGCATTGTATTTGCTTTTGTAGGTGACGGCCGCAATAATATGGCAAATTCTCTGATGATCGGTTGTGCCAAGATGGGCTTGGATTGCAGAATTGTTGCTCCAAAAGGTTTGCACCCAGAAAAGGAACTTGTTGATGAAGTTAAGAAAATCTGCAAAGAAACTGGTGGAAAAATCACTATTACAGATGATGTTAATAAAGGTGTAAAAGACGCAGATGTTCTTTATACAGATGTTTGGGCAAGTATGGGCGAAGAAGCTCAAATGCAGGCTAGAATCAAATTGTTGAAGCCATATCAGGTAAATATGGCTATGATAAAGAAAACCGGTAAAGAAAACCCGATATTCCTGCACTGTTTGCCAGCTTTCCATAACAATGACACCACTATGTCAAAAGATATCGGCGAAATGGAAGTTACAGACGAAGTTTTTGAAAGCAAACACTCTAAGGTCTTTGACGAAGCTGAAAACAGACTTCATACAATCAAAGCTGTCATGGTTGCAACTTTGGGAGTAAAGTGAGAAAAAAAGGCCTTGGTTGCATAAACCAAGGCCTTTTTATTACCCATTAACCTAAGATTATCTTGTGGAAAATCTTTTTGCCTTTTTTGATTTTTGCACCGTTTTTCAGCATTTCTTCAGTAAACTTGAAATCCTGAGTTTCGACTTTATTGCCGTCAACAGTGATGCCGCCCTGTTTTACTAAGGTTCTTGCATCGCCTTTGCTCTTGGCAATACCGGTTTTTACTAAGGCGTCGAGAATGCCTATAGCACCATCTGTTAAATCAGAAGATGCAACAGTAGTTGTAGGCATGTTAGCATCATCACCATTTCCGCCGGCAAATAGAGCAGCAGCAGCTTCAGCCGCTTTTTCTGCTTCTTCTTTACCATGAACCAAAGAAGTAAGTTCGTATGCTAAAATCTTCTTCTTTTCATTGATTCTGCTGTCGTCCCACTTTTCCATTTCATCAATCTGTTCTAATGGAAGGAATGTAAGCATTCTGATACATTTCATAACATCAGCATCACCAACATTACGCCAATACTGATAGAAATCGTATGGAGAAGTCTTGTTCGGATCAAGCCATACAGCGTTACCAGCTGTCTTACCCATCTTATGACCTTGAGAATCAGTAAGAAGAGTAATTGTCATTGCATGGGCATCTTTGCCTAATTTTCTGCGGATAAGTTCAGTTCCGCCAAGCATATTGCTCCACTGGTCATCTCCACCAAACTGTAAGTTGCAGCCCATATTCTGATATAGATAGTAGAAGTCGTAGCTTTGCATAATCATGTAGTTGAATTCTAAGAAGCTAAGACCCTGAGCCATTCTTTGCTTGTAACATTCGGCACGAAGCATGTTGTTTACAGAGAAACAATGACCGACTTCACGAAGGAGGTCTATATAGTTAAGGTTGAGCAGCCAATCAGCGTTGTTTACCATTATGGCTTTGCCTTCGCCAAATTCGATGAATTTTTCCATCTGGCGTTTGAAACATTCAGCATTGTGGTTAATGTCTTCACGAGTAAGCATTTTACGCATGTCTGTGCGTCCTGATGGGTCACCAATCATTGTGGTGCCGCCGCCAATCAATGCTACAGGAGTATTCCCTGCCATTTGAAGTCTCTTCATAAGGGTAAGAGCCATAAAATGACCAGCAGTAAGGCTGTCTGCTGTGCAGTCAAACCCTATGTAGAACTTAGCTTTACCAGAGTTTACCATGGTTCTTATTTGTTCTTCATCAGTTACCTGAGCTATCAGGCCTCTGGCTTTTAGTTCTTCGTAAATACCCATTGTCATTATATCTCCGTTTACTAAGTTTGTAGTTTGCGATTGTAACAGAATTTAACTAAAATATCAATACCCTGAAAGGTTCTGAGTGTTTCAGGGTATTGATTGCGGGCTGATTTAATTAGCGGTTATATTACTTTTGGTAGTAGATTGTATTGTTTGAAGTTAAGGTCAATGGTTTGTCACCAGATTTATCGGTATAAACAACTACTGAAACTAAATTGCCGATATAAGTTGTATTTGAGTCCAGATTGGTTTTTCCGGTAGGAGTAATGGTGAAGAAGAAATTATTGCCACTGGAAGTAATAGTATACATGTCAGAATACTGACCGGAATACATTATTCTGGAATTCCTGCTCTTATTTGAGGTAAGCCTGAGTTCCCAGCTGTAATACCTTGTAACATTGCCAAATTCACTTGGAACAACAGCGGTAATTGTGTCTCCATTTATGGATAATTCGACTAATCCGTCAGCAGCCTTTGGTTCTTCCTGGCTGATAACAGGTTTTTCAACTTCTACTCCGTTGCTTTCTGCTTTTAAAACTCTATATTCCTGGTCAAAAGACAAAAGAGCATTGGGCTGGCCTCCGCTTGAAACGGTGCTTAAGGCTACTTTAAAGAAATTGCTTTCAACATAGAAAATTTGAGAATCAATCTGAAATTTTAAATAGTTTAAAGCCTGGTAGATAACTGATCTTGGTATATAACCGGAAAAATAATCTACTCCGCTTGCACTGTCTGTATATTTGAATGGCACGCCGGCAATAACAACACTTCTGTCAACAGCTGCTCTGCCATTTCTAAGGGCATTTACAGGAATTCCAACTCTTAAAAGAACGGAATTTGTTTCATTTGTATTTTTCCAGTAATCATAATCATCATTATTATTACAACCGGTTAAAAAGAATGAAGTTATTGCAAAGGTGAATAATAAAAACAACTTAAAGAGTTTTTTCATGCTGCCACTAATCCTTAATTATAAATATTAAATCTAAAACCTCATTCTATACATCGGCTTGTATGTAAATTTTGCTAATGTTATACTGAAAAAAAATGGATAGTAGAAAATGAGTATTGGTGTATCTGAATTATTAAAAAATGATTTTGACAGATTAAATGACCAACAGAAAGAAATAATAAAAAAATTCCATAAAAATTCTTTGGTTGTTGCAGGTCCAGGCACTGGCAAAACAAGAACTATCTCTGTTTTAATTGCAAAACAGTTGGAAAAAGGCGTCAGATTAAAAGAAATACTTGCGCTGACTTTTTCCGATAAAGCCGCATCAGAGTTAAGACAAAGAGTTTTGGAATATTTCCCGCAAAGTTTTGACCAATGCTGGATATCGACTTTCCATTCTTTTTGTGCAAGAATTTTAAGGGAACAATACTATGAAGTCGGTGTTGCGCCAGATTTTAAACTTCTTAATGCTTTTAAAGAATCTTTGTTGATGAGCTTTATCTGCCGAAAATTAGACCCTTTGGCTTTTCCTGAATATGGAAAAGTTTTGAATAAAAGAGGTTTTCAGCAAGAGGCTTCCACTTTAATAGGAATTTTAAAATCTAATCTGGTTACTCCTGAAGAATTTGAAGATGCGATTAAAAACACTCCTGATCTGAATAAGAAAACTCAGAACAGATGTTATGAACTGCTGAACATATATAAACAATACGAAAAAGAGCGAATAAAAGACAACTACCTGGATTACAGGGATTTAATAGCGCTTTCCATAAAGGTTTTAAAAAATCCTAGAATAGCTGCAATCTATAGAAAAAGATACAAAGTTATTCTTGTAGATGAGTTTCAGGATACAGACCCGGCACAGTTTCTGCTCCTTACTTTATTAAAGGGCGAGGATTCGGATATAAAAACAGCTGTAATAGGGGATCCTCGACAGAGTATTTACAGATTCAGAGGGGCTGACCCTTCAATGATGACTTCTAAAGGTAGGTTTAAGCAGAAATACAAGGCCAGTGTTTTTCCTTTAAGTCAGAATTATCGTTCTGCAAAAAGTATTGTAAAGTCTGCAACAAGACTGAATTGGGCAGAAAAACTGACTACAGACGGTCTTCTCAACCCTAATAGTCTGGAAGACGGCTTTATAAAGTATTATAAGGTTAAAAACGAAATTGAAGAGGCTAGGGTAGTAGGGCGTCAAATAGCCAATTATCTGATTTATGGCAATAAAGGCAAAAAGTATAAGCCTTCTGATGTTGCTATTTTGGTTAGGAATAACTATCAGATTGATTTACTGGCCGAGAGTCTGCAAACTCTGCACATTCCTTATCAAATAGCTGAAGACATGAAGTTTTTTAAAGCAGAAGAAATAATTACTCTTGTTTCTCTGCTTAAAATTGCTGGAGCAACTGAAGAAGATTCGAAGGAATCTGCTTTGCAGACAGCTTTTCTTTCCCCTGCTTTCGGTCTGAATCCTCTTTGGACTCAGGCAATCATTTCGGAAATTGCAAACAATACCGGCAAGATTTCCAATATTCTCAAATTAATAGAGGATAATCAGTTTTCTGAGTTGCCAGAAACAGATGAAGCTAATCAAAATAAGGCTAAAGAATTTGTAAAAGTTGTCAGACTGCTTGAATCGAAAAGCAGTGAAGAAATAAGTGCAATTATATCTGCTGCGGTATCTTCGGTTTTGCCGCTTTTGCAAAATGCTTCCGAGACAACTTCAAGAAATATTCTGCATCTTAGGAATATGCTTTCTGATTATTCTGAAGTTTTTCTTCATACATTCAATAGAAGACCTCTGATTGCAGATTTACTGCCTGAATTAGAAGAATGGATAAATTATTACGCATTAAATATTGAATTATCTGAAACTATAGATGAAAATGCCGTTAAAATAATGACTGTTCACCAGTCTAAGGGGTTGGAATTCCCGTTAACAGTAATAAGCGGGCTTTGCGAAGGGCAGTTTCCTGTGAACTTAAGAGAAAACATTTTATTAGGAACAGCCGCTATAGAAAAAATAAAAAACTATCTGAATTCCAAGAACAGAGAAATCAGCTTTTTTAATCCTTACCCCAATAGCGATGAAGAACAGCTTGAAGAAGAACGTCGCCTGTTTTTTGTAGCTATTACAAGGGCCAAAGAAGGGTTAATTATGACTGTTCCTATGAGACTTGGAACTGACCCTGCAACTCCGGCGCCGTTCTTTTATGAGATGGGCATTAAACCAGATGAGTTGGAAAAAGATGATAAGATTTTGACACTTAGCGAGTTCCGAACAGTAATTACCGGTCTGAATCAAGATGAACTTCTAGCAATGGAACCGACTCTGCAGGAAGTTGAAAAGCAGATTCCGCCGGAATATGCCATTCATGGAATCAGACCAAGAATCTTCAATAAAGCAAAGCATGACAGGGTTGAGCTACCGGATGATTTCAGCTTTTCTGCAACATCTCTCAAAAACTATCTGGATTGCCCTAGAAAATTCTTCTTTAAAAACCTTTTGGGGATAGCTAATCCATTAGAAAACAACAGCGATTACTTTATTGTAGGTAATGCTTATCACAAAATTTTAGAGGAACTTCATAAACCAGGTTCTATATGGGAATTAGTCAAGGAACCTACAGATGAAGATTTGATGGAACTCTTTGAAAAGTTTGCTGCTCCCATGCTTGAAGTTATTCCTTTCTTCGAAAGACACAAACATGCAAATCTGATAAAAAATGCTTTGCCTATTTATAGAGATGCTGTTTATAAAAATGAGCAGTTCCCATGCCGCCATACAAAAGGGGTTGAAAAGCCTTTCTCTTTTGAATTGGCAGGAAGCAGAATCAAAGGTAGATTCGACAGAATTGCTTTAATAGACAATGATAGTATTCAGATTATTGACTATAAAACTTCAAAAAGTGGAGTTCCTAACAGTGAAAAGATATATGAAAAGGCTTTTCCTAAGTCTGGTTTAGTAGAAGAACAGCTCGAAATGCAGCTTCCAATATATATATTGGCTTGCCGCAGTATGAATTACAAAAATATTTCATCAGCGACCATGTATGTAATGACAGATGCCTACAAGAAGGCTTATAAGGGAATGAAAGCCGGTTTTCAAAAGTCAGCAGCATTGAATTTCGGCTGTGGACCCTGTTATGGGGCTGAAGTTTCTAATGACGATTTGAAAAGCTTTGAAGCTAGAATAATAGAACTGATAAACAAAATAAAAACAGATAAGACCTTTGAATGTCTACCTTCTTCTAATGAAAACGCTAAAAGCTGTTTGACGAAAGAAGGCTGCGAATTTTCAACGTTCTGTCAGGTTGGTTTGGAACTGCTAAAGAAACAGCAGGATAAAGAGGAGGCCGCTGAACAATGACAAATTTGAAAAATATACTAAGGTTATTGACAGATGGGCTTACTCAGGAACAAGCCGAGGCAGTTTCTTTTCCTCCAAAGGGACGATTAAGAATATCTGCTGGTGCAGGTTCTGGAAAGACAGAAGTTTTAACAAGACGAATAGATGCTCTGTTAAAACAAGGAATAAAACCAGAAGAACTTGTTGCTATAACCTACACAACAAAAGCCGCTTCTGAAATGAAAGACAGACTTACTGAAAAGCGAAAGATCCTTCCATCTGTTTTAAGAAAAATGGAAGTGGCCACTTTTCATTCTTTTTTATCAAGGTTTTTGAAACAAGATCCTTTTGGAGCGGGTATAGACAGTTCTGTTGCCGTTATCGACGAAAATACTAGAGAAATATTGATGCTGGACTTAGCAGACAAATTTGCTGAACAGTATGGTGAAAAAATTATAAATGGTGAAAATGCCTTAGGTGCTGATATCGCTGCTAAGCTTATTGCTAAATTCCCTTTGGCTTTAAGTAAAATCAGAAGATATCTTCTAGGTCCTGGTGAATTCTATAGAAAAGCTAAACAAGAACTGAATTCTCGAGGAACAGAATTGGAGCATAAAACCTTGGAATGGCTTTTCCAATTCTATACTCTTTATATGGAAGAGTTAGAAAAGCGCAATCTGCTTGATTTTGATGAAATACTTATTAAAAGCAAAAATTTGATTCAATATATGCGAGAAAACGGTGTAACACCTGATAGAAGGGTGTTTCTGATTGATGAATTCCAGGACAATAACCCTAATCAGCTTGGCATCGTTGAAGATTTCTGCCGTGACCGCGAAAGTCAGATTTGTGTTGTTGGTGATGAAAAGCAGAGTATTTACAGGTTTCAAGGCGCAAAAATAGATACTTTCAGAAACTTTGTTTCAGATAAAGATATTATTTTGAAAGACAATTTCAGGTCTTATTCAGAAATAATAGACTTTGCCGACTCTTTTTTGGAAAAGGGCGGCGATGTTGGAAAAATGTTTGTTAAGCAGCAGGCTCAGAGGGGTAGTTCGCCAAGATATCCAGCGGTAAGCTGTCTTTTATCGCCAGATGATATGAATACAAACCTGGCTTCTAAACATATTGTTCAGTTTATACATGATATTGTTGCTTCTGGTATGACTATTCCTGACCGTAAGAATAAAGGGGAACCGCGCCAGATCTGCTATGGTGATATTGCCATAATTCTTAATTCTGTTAAGAATCTGCCAATTAATTTTGAAGACGCAATGGCAGAACTTCAGATTCCATATGTCATTTCAGGCGGTTTCGGTCTTTACGAGCGCAGTGAAATAGAAGATATTCTTTCTTTCTTAAAGCTTCTCGTTCAGCCAGACGACGACTATTCTGTTGTTAAGCTACTTACGGGGCCTTTGTATGGATTAAATGATTCTGATTTGGTTAAGCTTTCTTTAGAAGGAAAGTTCGAGAAGATCAGGCTTTTGCCAAGAATTCTTGCTATGAAAGAGGAAGATTTGCCCGAAGAAGCTGTAAATTTCAGAAATCTCTATATAAGTATCAAGGAAAGAGCAAATAAGCCTGGATTAGTAAATCTCTGCCATACTATAATAGAACAGGCCGGTTTCTTGGAATACTCAGCTACTTTAGATTCTGAGCTTAAAACCAAGAGAATCAACAATAACATAGCTAAATTTCTAGGCATAGTCCGAGATTTTGAACAGAACGGCGTGTTCACTTCTCTAAGAGATTTTCTTAATCATGTTGAAAGAACAAGAGTAGCAGATATAGATGAAGATGAAGCTGGTTTAGGTTTAGAAGAAGGCGATGCCGTCAAAATAATGACTATTCACAAGTCTAAAGGTCTCGAATTTCCAATAGTCATAATGCCGTTCTTAAAAGGCAGACCTTATAGATTCAATGAAAAAATAGTCTATGATGACCAGTTTGGGTTAATTGTTAACGAAAAGAATTCCAGTAATAAAGATGCGATAAATCCAATAATTGAAGCCTATAAACAGATAGATCGCAATGAATCTGCCTCAGAAGATTTTAGAAAGCTTTATGTTGGTTTTACTAGAGCAGAAAATCTTTTGGTAATTACTGGAACCCAGAAAGCAGGCTTGCCGCCAGAAGACCCTTGTAAACCTATTATTGAGCCTGTTTGCCATATAGTAGATATCTTAAAGGAACATCCTAATCTGGGTGAAATAAAACCATTGGAAGAATGGCCTGAATTATTGAATGAATGGCTGAAATCGGGCAGAGCAGAATTAGTAGACAAGCTTGAAAAACAGGCTCCCAAAGCAGATATTGAAATGCTTGAAAAGAGTATCAGGTCTATTGGCAGTTTTTTAGAGGAAAGGGCGAAAGCTGTTTCTGCTGTTGAAGATAATAACAAAGACATCTTTTCTCTGCAGGAATTGGCAACCTTTAAACTCTGCCCAAGAAAATATTATTTTAATAACGTTCATGTAGGTTCTTTTGACGAAAGACTTGAACAGGTGCAGACTCTGGTTGGAAAGCTTGCACACGAGACTATCAGGCTTTTCCATGAAAATGACGGTCATGAGCTGAAGTCAGAAAAAGAAGCTTTGGATTTAATCGAATCATGCTTAGACAAGCTCATTCCTTGTTACCTAAAGAGCAGTTCTTTGTCTTCAATAGACTTAGAATTAAGCGAACAGGGTAATTCAGAGAATAATAACGATGATTCTATTGAAACTCCTACAATACCCCCTTTCGTAAAGGGGGATGTCTGCTATAGCAGACTGGGGGATTTTAAGAACAATAACGATGATTCTATTGAAACTCCTACAATACCCCCTTTAGTAAAGGGGGATGTCTGCGTCAGCAGACAGGGGGATTTTAAAAAGGTTTTAAAATCTAAGACCATGACTCTCCTAAATCGTTATATTGAATCCGATTTAAGCAAAACCAACCCCTGGCTTTTTGAAGCCGAAGTCAACGTGAAATTTGATGGAAAAAACAATGGTAAACCTTTCTTTATAAGAGGTTTTGTAGACCGTGTTGACTTGGAAGAAGGCAATAACATCAGAATTATAGACTTTAAGACTAGAGAATATTCTGCTGAAGCTCACGAAGGTTATAAGCGCCAGCTCGCCCTTTATAGAATTGCTGCCAGCCGCGGTGTTATCGGGCAAATGGGCTGCTTGAACTTTGCCAATACCTATATAGCTTACCTTAATCCTAAAGGTTTGGATTTAAGGGAAATAGAACCAAATCTTACTAATTTTGAAGAAGAAGCTGCCAAAATTGTTGATGAAATACGCAAAGAGCATCTTTGGGCGGCTAGAGAGTCTGACGGATGTGCTGACTGCCCATATATTAATCTCTGCCATAGGAATGAAATCGGAAAACTGAGAACTGAAAACTGAGAAATGGAAAGTGAGACGAGGCTGAAGCCTCTGTGGGACAGCTGTTTCACAGCCAGTGAGAATAGCATAACGAGAGTTCTAATTGTTTGAGTTGTTCAAATTGTTAATACAAACCAAACAATTCGAACTATTTGAACCTAGAACTATTCGAACAATTACCACAATAGAATATTGAAAAACTGATAGTTTTTGGTATTGTTTAATAGTTAAAAGTAGTAATTGTTTGTCGTATCTAAATTATTATATAATTTAAATAACATTAAATTCTAATGAGTGATCAATAACTGCAAAGTAATAAAAGAGGGTTTTAAAAGAAAAAATGAAAACGAAGGCTCTGTTAGGTTTATTTTTATTTACCCACCTGACCGGGTTTTCGGCTGACTTCATTTTAGAGAAGAACTTTTTAGATAAGGGATTAACTTATTTTTACCAGAACAATTATAAGGCTGCTGCTGATTATTTTGGGCAAGCTGCTGATTTGAATAAAAACAATGTCTGGGCAAGATATTATTATGTGTACTCTATTGCATTGTCAGGCAGAAAAAATGAAGCTGCAAAGTGGCTTCCTAAGCTTTCTTCTATCTCTAATACTTCTCAATACAAACAGTTGGTTTCTTTTTTGAATTCTGGAAATATTTTTAAAAAGGAAGAAACAAGCGTTAAAAAAGAAAAGCCCAAATCCAAAACTAAGGTTACGAATAAAAACAAGAAAAAAGACCCGTTAGACGAAGCCGAATATTATGTTGATTCGGGAGAAAACGAGAAGGCTTTGCCAATTATAAATGATTATATGAAAAAGACTCCTGTTAATGGAAAAGCTTATAAACTCTTTGCTATGATTGATTTTAACAATGGAGATTATCAGTCTTCTGCCGAAAAGTTTGAAAAAGCATTTAAAGTAGGAGTTAAGGATTTTGATACTTATTTCATGGCTGCTCAGGCTAATTTAGATATTCAAAATTATGATACAGCTTTGGTTTATTATGAAAAAGCAAGCCAAATTAATGCCAAAGATTTGTTTGTAAAGATTTCTTTGGCTGATCTTTATTGTGACAGAGCTGATTTCGACAGCTCAATTCGCCTTTACAAAGAAATTTTAAAGGATGATCCTAATTTTATTGATGCCAAAATCGGTTTGGCAAAGGTTGAGTTCAAAAAGGGTTATCTTGAAGAATCTTTAGAACAGATTACTTCAATCATTGATGAAAATCCTGATAACGCAAAGGCTCATTATCTAAAATCCCAGATTTTAATGGATAATAAAGATTATGATAATGCGCTGAAAGAAGCGGAAGCTGCGTTTTCCTTTAACCCCTCAAGCATTGAATACAGGGTTTTCTGTTCTCTTGTAAAAGCTAGAAACTTAAATGCTCAGGAAGCTATTGAAGACCTGAATAATATTTTGGAAATGTTTCCAAACAATACTTATGCTCTTACTGCCCTTGGTGAAGCTCTACTGACTGAAGGAAATATGGAAGAGGGAAAAGCGACTTTGCTAAAATCTGAATCTATTAAGAAAATGCCGCAAACGGCTTTGCTGCTTGCTTTAATAGAATGTAACGAAAAAAACTTTGATAAAGCAGACTCTCTATACAAAGAATATTGTTCATTAGCAGGAAATAGCCCTGAAGCACTTTTGGAATATGCAAACTTCACAGAGCTAAAAGATAATAAAGAAGAATGTTTGAATTCTTATTATGCAGTTTTGGAAAAGTTCCCCGGAACTCCTTTTGCTGATAAAGCAGAAAAAAGAGCAAATGAAATAAAACAGTCTCTATCTCAGCAGTCTAAAGAAAAATATGGCTTTCATTATTAAAATCATATTGGTTTTATTGCTATTTTTTGCAGAATCACAATCCTTTGCTTGTGACAGCACTGTGCTGGCTCTTCTTACGGGAAAAGACCTTAATGATTCTACTGTTTCAAAGTTTCTTGAGGTGTCAAACAAGCTAATTGCCGAAGGAGATATGCTCACTTCATATAATATAGCCGCAGCAAAAAAACAGCACGCAATAATCATGAGAGATTGGCTTGGGCTGGTAACAGAGCTTGGTTCTGCACCAATGGTATCTGATTCCAATAAAGAGGAATTTAGAAATCTTTTATCTGAGGTAGCAAAAAATCTAGGCGCTGTTAGAAAACTTCTAGAAAAGGAAATATATGTAAATATCCATGAAATAATAGAAGTTAGTGTTACGAAAATTACTATTCTTGGAACCTATGTTAGAAATAATGCTGTAGTTCGTAATTTCCTTAAATTTGAACTTTGTGTTTATGAATCAGGGGTTTATCTCGACAGACAGGATGATTTTCTGACCAATAGTTGTTTAAGCGGAATTGAAATAACTGTAGAAAACCTGGAAAAATCTTATTCTTATAAGGCTAAGGAGCTGTCAAAGGATTTCTTGACTGCTGTTGCAAATCACAGAAAAACTGTTGATGAAGTTAAGAATAAGCAATTGCCTTGGGAGAAAGCCACACTTTCTTATAATGATTTAAAGAATTCCTTTGTTGCTCTTAAACAGCAACTTCTTGCAGAGGGTTATTTTAATGAAATCAATAAAACAAATTAATATAAATATGTC
>JAFXRA010000041.1 GCA_017526725.1 Candidatus Rifleibacteriota bacterium | reverse complement strand
CATTATTCACTTCTTGGTTCCCTTGAGAAGGATTTTCGTTAACTGCTGGAACAGATGTATTAGGAACTTCTATTGCAACAGGCACTGCTATAACAGATGGTGATACATCACTTTGCAGTGAAGACTGATTTGAATTAACTGGTTCTTTTACGCTTTCCTTAGCCGGTTCTATCGTTACAGGAGCTGGAGCCGGCGGAGCAGCAACTGGTTCAGTGATTACTATTGGAGCTGGAGTTACACTTGGTACAACTGGCATTGTATCAACTTTCTGTTCCTTAGAAGTTGTTTTATCTTCTATAACAATAGTAGTTGGAACCTGAATAACAGTTGGCTGAACATTAGTATTCTGATTATTTCCATTATTGCTCTGCTGAGGATAAGCCTTGTCCTTTACAGGTGCAGAAATTGTCTTAACCGGCTGAACAGGCTGCATAGTAGTCTGAGCAGGCTGTGCACTCTGATTGGAAGAACTATTTAGAACGCCAATATTTTCATTCTTTGCAGATGCAGCATTTTTGGATTCTAATTGTTCCGGTTTCGGGAAATTAGTCTGAATCTGAATCATCGCTGGCCCAATCAATAGAACAGAAATACTTGGGAAAACGAAGAAAACCAAAGGAATAAGCAGTTTAACGGGAAGCTTATTTACTCTTTCTTCAGCAAGAATCAATCTCTGATATCTCATTTGTTCAGCCTGCGCTCTCAAAGTCGGACCAATATCAGCACCGAGTCTCTGAGCCTGAATAAGAGAACTTACAAAAGAGAAGAAAGACAAAACTTTAACTCTTTCGGCCATATCCGCCAAAGCTTCTTCCATGCTCTTGCCAACTTTGATATCAGCAAGAAACATCTTGAATTCAACTATTATATCAGTATTTCTAGACTTTTCTACTACCTTTGCTATACCGCCGGTTAAATCAAGACCTGATTCAATAGCTAATGAAAGAAGGTCAATAACATAAGGCAATTCAAATTCGATATTTTTCTGTCTTTTTCTGATTAAATGAGCAAGATAAATTCTTGGCAGCCTAAAACCGATTGGTAATAAGAACAAAAGAACAACCAACGCCCAAATTCCCATAGAGACAGGATTAACAAACAACATCATAATAATGGCAAACAAAACCATAGATAAAGCCATTAATCCAATATATTCGCTGACTTCAAATTCAGTTGATTTACCAGAAGCATTTAACAGAAACTTTGTTTCATTTTTAAGCTTGTTGGTTAAACTTGACGGAAGCATAGCCATCAAAGTTTCGAAGGGTTTATTCAATAAACGCAATAATTTATATTTTTTCCTTCCATTCATGCTTGATTCGTTTTTAGAAATCATTGCGTCTTCTGCATCAGGAAGAATAGAAGTAGTCATACGATTTATAAAAACGACACCGATTATTGTAGCTGCAACAGCAAGCAGCAAAGCTATCTGCCCATATGGATTAGTAATCATAGGCTTTAGATAATCGGGCTGCATATTTAATAATATAATTGCTAAAATTACTGGAATAGTAGCAACCATATTACCAGACAATCTAGCATGAGCAGTTCCTGCAACAATTTTGCCCATAATCTTTTTGCGCTCAGAAATAGTCAGCAAAATTTGAGTATATAAATCTTCCAGATTGCCACCTGTTTCCTGCTGGAAAATTGTAGCATTTACAGCCAGTCTCAAATCCTGACTGGGAACTCTGTTAGACAAGTTTGTCAAGGCTTCTACCATAGGAACTCCAAGTCGTCTTTCCTGAACAAGAGTTCTAAACTCATTACAAATTGGCGGTGGAGTTGAAACAGCAACTAATTCAAAAGCCTGGTCTAAGTTTCGTCCGGCCTTTAAACAAGAACTAATCATAAGTAGCACTTCAATTAGTTGTTCATCTAAGCTTGCACCAGTGACGCTTTCAAGGTATCCGCCGTTAGATGAATCTCCTTCTTTGCCTTCCATTTTGGCAGGATTGAGATTGATGTCTAACTGATCTTCGATAAAAAAGTAAATACCTACTATTACGCCAATGATGGCCAGAACCTTAATAGCAATCATTATCTACGACCGCCTTTCTTCCTTCGCATTTTATCTCTCCTGTATTCATTATTGCTAACAGATACTTCTTTTTTTTCTTCAACTATATTAGGTGTATTTACTGATATTTCTTTTGGAGCTGTTTCGGTTTCTTTAACTATTTCTACTTTCTTTTCTGGTTCAGCAGAAACATTCTGTGTTGCTATTCTTTTGGAATCAGGCTTATGATTTGAGTTTTCTTTCTTTTGGAAAAGATAAGAATAATCATGACCGCTTCGTTCCGCTTGAGACTTCAAGAAAGAAGGTATGTAACCGGTTGGTTCCAGACTGCCAATTACAGCGCCATCATCTTCTATCCACTTCTTTTCAAATTTGAAAACAGTCTGTGTCTGAATAACATTTTCTTCAATACCTGTTATTTCGACAATTTCCATGACTCTTCTCTTACCGTCTGTCATTCTTGCGCTCTGAATAACAATATTTACGGAACTGGCTATCTGTTCTCTAATAGCTCTCAGAGGCAAATCTACACCAGCCATTAATACAAGAGTTTCGAGTCTAGCAAGAGCATCTTTGGATGAATTAGCATGTAAAGTTGTTAAAGAACCGTCATGACCTGTGTTCATAGCCTGAAGCATATCTATTGTTTCTGCACCACGGCATTCACCAACGATAATTCGGTCTGGACGCATACGCAAAGCATTTCTTAACAAATCTCTAATGGTAACCTGAGTTTTTGCTTCTGTTCCCTGTTGTCTAGCTTCCAAACGGCCTAAATTCAACTGATTAAGCTTCAATTCTGCTGAGTCTTCTATACAAATTACACGTTCTGTCGGCATAATATAATTAGAAAGAACGTTTAGCATTGTTGTCTTACCAGAACCAGCACCGCCAGAAACAATTATGTTCTTTTTCATTCTGACGCAAAGTCTTAAAAACTCAGCTGCTTCATCTGTCAAACTTTTGAAACGTCTTACCAGATCATCCATTGTAAATGGTATTCTGGAAAACTTTCTTATTGTTATCATTGGCCCAGTCAGAGAAAGAGGCGGAATGATAGCATGAACACGAGAACCATCCAACAAACGAGCATCAACGTAAGGAGTTCGTTCATTAACTGTTCTGCCAACTGGCATCAAAATACGTTCTATAACAGTGCGAACATGGTCAGCATTAGTAAACTGTCTAACAGTAAGCTGCAAGCGGCCGTGTTTTTCAACGAATATCTTATCTGGTCCATTAACCATGATTTCGTCAACATCTTCGTCACGCATAAAATCTTCTAATGGCCCAAGACCAAGTATTTCATCTATCAAATACTTTTTAACATCTGTTGCTGCAGTTTTTCCACCTGATGCAGGAGGGGGAGTCCTGCGTATTGCTTCATCAATCTTCTTTTCTACAGAATCTCTAAGTTCAACATCAGAGATACCGTAACGTTTTTCCATAGAATCAAGAACTTCTTGTCTCAGTTTTGTTCTGTATTCCAAGATTTCATGATTATTATCCTGCTTATCGTAAGTTGTGAAGTCACCTGGTATAACACCTGTTGCAGGCATTTTCAAAGTGATTTCTGCAAGCTGTTTAAAGCAATTTGTAACATTCTGACTTATGGTATTTTCTAAATTACCCTCAAGATCAGTAGATAAAGGAATCTGAAATTCTGAATCATATAAGGAGGCTTCGCCAGAAGTTAAATCAGCAAAATTTTTAACCCAGATAACTTTTTCACTCAGCTTACCTATTTCTTCATTAAATGTCCTTGCAAAGTTTGGTGAAGGAGCCTGGGAAGAGAATACATAAAGAATAGAATCCGCCCGGCTCATCAAATATACCGGTAATGGAGAAAACTGGAAAGTAGCGTCAATGACAGCATAACTGTCTTGTTCTTCTATAAGTTTTAAAAGAGCAGAAAAAGAATCTGTTATATCTGACTCATTAAAGTTAAAGCAGGGTCTTAAAGTTTCTGTCTTTCTAATACCACTAAATGGAATATAATAAATACCATCTTTTAAATAAAACAACTTTTCTAAGTCGTTTCCATTGTAAATACCCCAGTTTGAAGTATAATAATCAAACAGATCAAGCTTATTGCCCATTTCTTTATCAAGGCTTTCTACTAATGAAGAAGGTCTTAATAGATTTAGCTCGATTAGGGCAACATTTTTACCGGTCTTATCATGAATAGCTTTTGCTAATTCACTAGCAACGAAAGTTTTTCCGATTCCACCTTGAAAGCTGGTAACCAGAAAAGTTCTAGAACATTTGTTTTCTTTTTTCATTCGCCTTTTCCTGATTCAATTCGCTCTGAAAAAAAATTCATGCAGTGTATAGTATACAATTAAATTTACAATATGTAAAAAAAATGATTCAATATTTTAAAAATTTTAAAAAAAATATGTTTTTTTCTAATCTCTATTGCATTAGAAAAGAAATTACATTAAATTGTATAAAATAATTTAACGAGAATCATGGTTTTTCAATGACAAACAATTTATCCTTTGATGAAGTAGCAAGAAATCTTTTAGTTTTTCTGAAAGGGCAAGTCCCTTCTTTAACAAATAAGAGCAACAAAGATGATGTATTAAGACAGGTTCAGAGTATTATTTTTACTCTGAGGTCAACTATTGTCCAATTAGAAGGTACCACTTACAGTGAAAACTTCGGTGGACAGGACCAAAGTGAATTATTAAATCAAATTGACGAATTAAAGAAGCATAATGCTAAATTAGAAGAATTAAACATTATCGAGAAAAACAAAGTAAAAGAGTTAACTGAAAAACTTGCAAATACAACATTGAGTGAGTTTTCTGATGATGAAAGAACAGCTTATGAAGACGTTCTTCACAAGCTAAAGATAGAAAACGAAAGACTTCGCAAAGAAAACAACAAGTATAAAGGCGAATACGAAAGATATAAAGCTGACTACGAAAAGTATCGCGATGAACATGATAAACTGAAAGAACAGTTAGAAAACAGTTCTCTAGTTCCAATGGTTGAAGAAAGTGTTGTAATTAAACTAAAATCAGAATTAGCAGAACTCGAATCTTCATATAATGACTCAAAAGCTGATGTTGCATCCTTGAGACAAGCTCTTCAAAATAAAGAGGTCGAATTAAACAAATCTAAAGATGCTATATTAGATGCCATGAATCATGAAAAGACAGAAATTGAAAGATACAGAACACAACTTGAAAATTACAATGTTATTAAAGCAGAAAATGCTAATTTAAGAAAAGAAGTCGAAGATTTACAAAGAGATGTTAATCTTCTTCCAAGTAAAGAAGAGTATCAGAACAATATGACTTCTATGTCTACCAAGCTTAAGTTTCTGGAAGAATCTCTATTCAATAGCCAGACAGAACTAAAAAAGGCTAAGGAATTACTCAGCGAAGATAATCCAAATGGCTTATTAAGAGAAAAAGCTAAATTAGAACAGCAAGTAGCTAACCTGGAAGAAACTCTTCACAACGTAATAGCAGCTCGAGAAGCTGACGCTGCTAATGCAAAGAACAATTTCATATTTAATCCGGATGAATGTATATTCTTGTTTGAAACCCTTTCTTCTACAGTAAGACGTCTACAAGAAAGTCTTGAAAATAAAGATATCTTCCTCCGTTCAAAAGAATCAATAACCATTCTGGAAAAAGCAAAAGCTGTTTCCAAAATTCAAACAGTTGGTCAGCAGCTCGATCCGCGTTTGCATAAAGTCACAAAAGCCTTTATTGCAGACTTTTTACCAGATGAAATGATTATTTTTGAAGAATCTGCAGGTTTTGTTTCAGGCAATAAACTCATTCAAAAAGCTGTTGTTTGGATAACAAAATCTAAATTTGTTTGCTCTGAATGTGGTAAAGTAAGTAAGCCGCATGAAATGTTCTGTCCGCAATGCGGTTACGAACTCACCGCAGCAGACGGAACAAGCAAAAAGGATATGCCGGCATATCCAACTTCATTAGAAGTTAACCTGCCATTACTTGACGAAATGATGAAACAAGGAAATGTAAAAGCATCAACTAAAATAATGTCTATTATTTCTAAAGTTTCACCAAATAATCCTGATGTAGTTAAGAAACAGGCTATTCTTAGCAGAGTAGACCCGAACTTCTCTATGTATCCAACTTATTAAAATTATGTCTAGAGAAAATCAAGAACAAAACAATCCTGAATCAGATAATATAGATTTAGAAGCAAAAGAAACACAGAAAAAAGATTTTATTGAAAAATTTGAATCCAGTATTGACTGGAATCTTATTTCTATTTTTTCTATATGGATATTTCTCGCATTTACTTTCTTCTGTATCTTCGTGAAATACTAATCTATCTCATTTAATCGTTATGAAAAAATAGCTAAACTTTGTTTAGCTATTTTCTACTTTAAACTCTATCGCTCTGTTGCTCTATTATTCTCTTTCATCAAAGAGCCAAAGAGTGACGGGCTTATTTCCAGTCGTTACTGTAATTGTAGTATCTCCGCTACCAGTAGAAGCTTTTCTAAAGAATCTAACAGAGTTTTCATAAGGCATTCCACTTAAACTAACGGGACTACTGACATTTTCAATAGTATATCCTGGCAGTGTAACACCGTTATATTTCCCTTTAAGATTAATATTATATATTCCATAGGCTGTTGGAGACTTAGAAGAATAATTGTTCAATACTAAACTTAAAGCCCATTTTGCTATAGTTTCCCTAAAAGGCTCATTAGTAACTGCAGCAACATTATCAACTCCTGTCAGAACAGACCCATTGCCGCTGACAAGTCCTCTGGTTATTACGCTTGGATCACTATTATATCTGCCTGGCTGAGCAAAGAAATGCATAAACATATAAACCTGACCATAATTATTTATGGTTGGATCTGGCCACTCTGTCAAAGACAAATCATTATTGTTTTCCATAGAAAGTTTCATTAAAGAAGCAGTATTTTTATCACCGTCAAGAATACTGTAACCACAGACTTCTTCAGAATACTTAGAAAGAGATTCGTTTAACCAGGTATTTTCAAAAATCATTTCGGCATTGTAATTCAAAGACTTATTCTTTTGATAATAATTAATCATATGTTGAAATTCATGAGCCAGGGTTCCGAAAGTAGTTGTATCTGACATTCCATATTTAATATAGATTATTTTACCCTCATTACTATTTCTGTATGAAGAATTATTATTCTTTCTCTGATAAAGATCAGCACTAGTAAAGTAACCAGCTAAGGTACTGGAAGGAGGTAATTTTATTAAAACTATACTAATTCTTGATTCTCCATCAATTCCAGTTGAAGGTTCATTGCCAAAGGCATTACGGACTTTCTGAAGAATCTTGGAATCGAATACATTTAAAACGTTTTCTGCTGCTTCATCTCTGTTTCCATCAGTAATTGCATTATCCATGTATACTAAAGTATTGTTAGACATCTTAACTAAAGTTGTATAAACCTTATTATTTGGATAAGAAGTTGAAGTAGCAATACTGCTAAGATAAAACTCTCTATCTTGACCAATTGATACTGCAGCATTTACTGATGCTCTAAGGGAATCATTTCTTCCAGGAACTACAATCGGCTCAGTAATCATTTCTGCTTCTTGAAGTCTTAAAGCATAAGTCGGGTCATCTTTAAAAGCATTAGCATCAAAAATACTATTATTTAAACTTGCTCTAGAGTTAGGACTTCCCTGCCCTTTTCCTGCCACAGCAACTACATATGAATTCTTACCATATTCCAAATCCGGCACAGGAATTGAAACTGTAGTATTCGCAGCAACATCCATCGGGAAAGCATAAGAATGATAACCTGTAGGAACAGGAACAGAAGAAGGAACGTCAAACTTCTTTTCTAAGCTCGTTGCGATAAGGTTACCAGTAGAATCTTCCAATACATTTGAAACAAGAGTAAATTTGTTGTAACTACCTGGCAGCCATCTTCCGCTTTCAGGCAAAAACTCTGCAACAGTGTTGCCGACGGACCAATTCCATGTTCCACTCACATCAGGAACAAACTTAAATGCCTGAGCTTCTTTGACATTGTTAATATATTCACTGAATGTGACTCTTAACGGCGAAGTAGTTGAAGTAGGAGTTGTTACGCTGACAACATAAGGTTTTTCGTCTGTAACTTCTTCTGTAGTGAAAGACCAGATATCTGAACGAGGATTAGCAACCCTTCCATCAGAGACAACTACACGCCAATAGTATTTAGTGGCATTTAAAAGAGTGCCTGGGTCGTAAATCTGACTTGGCTGAGATGCGGATACCAGCTCCGGATTGGGGTCTGTTCCGAAATAAACATCATAATACAATGTGTCGCCATCTTCATCATAGGCTGTCCAACGAAGTTTCTGACTGACACTTATTTCTGAAGCACCATCCTGAGGCTCGGTTATTGAAGCATAAGTAGGAATATTGTTTTCTAGTTCTACTTTGGTAATTATTTTCATGTTTTAAATTTTTTATTAAATCTAATTCTTTATGAGTTAAAGATGGAAAATAATAAGTTTTAGCATTACTAAATGTATTTCTTGTTTTATTTTTATCAATAGAACGAGGAGTTTTTTTTGAGGCTAATATACTTAATAATTCCATTTTAATTATTAAATAATT
>JAFXRA010000040.1 GCA_017526725.1 Candidatus Rifleibacteriota bacterium | reverse complement strand
TATTTTGTCTTTGTTGTCAATAGCTCAGAAAAATTTTTTTATATTTTTTTATAATTGTTCATATGCCTTATCTCTCCTCTCTCTTATCTTATCTCTAATTTAAGGTTTCGCTTCTACTGTCCGCTCACTCGCCACTAATCACTAACCGCCCATCACGCCAAGCTTCGCTTGGTTATCCGCTCTGTCTTGCTTACCCATTGTCATAAACGTATATCTTTCAGAGATAAAGCCCATACTCTATACTTTTTATGACAAATGTGTAGGCAATTAATACTATCTAATTTGGACTAAAAAATTGTTTTCGCACAGCCTCTGGGAGAAGGCACTTTTTAAATAAAAAAGAGATTAGAGAAATAATCTCTAATCTCTTTAATTTTAACTTAAATCTTAAATCTTAAGTCTTATATCTTTTATCTTAACCTACAAATCAGTCTTCTGCTTCGTCAGCAGTCTTGTATTCCTTAGCAACCTGTTCAGTTACATTGGCAGGAACTTCTTCGTAAGAAGAGAAGTGCATTGTAAATTCACCTCTGGACTGAGTCATAGACTTGAGGTCAGTAGCATATTTATACATTTCAGCCTGTGGGACAGTTGCTCTGATAACCTGCTTACCGCCTTCGATTGGATCCATTCCAAGAACTTTACCACGGCGTTTGTTCATATCACCCATGATATCGCCCATGTATTCGTCTGGAACTGTTACTGCAACTTCATAAATTGGTTCAAGGAGAACTGGTTTAGCTTCTGCAATACCTTTCTTGAATGCAAGACCGGCAGCAAGTTTGAATGACATTTCATTAGAGTCAACATCATGATAAGAACCGAAGTCGAGAGTTGCCTTGAAGTCGATTGTTGGGAATCCAGCTATAACACCGCGCTGGCTGTATTCCTGCAAACCTTTGTCTACTGCTGGAATGAAGTTCTTTGGAACAACACCGCCAACGATAGCATCGATAAATTCATAACCATGACCTTTGTTAGGTTCGAATTTAACCCAAACATCACCATACTGACCCTTACCGCCAGATTGTTTCTTATGTTTACCTTGAACTCTTGCAGTTCCCTTAATGGTTTCGCGATAGGCAATCTTTGGTTTAGATATTTCAACTTCAACGTTCCAGCGAGTTTTTAATCTGCAGATTGCAACGTCAATGTGAGTATCACCAAGTCCAGAAATCAAGCCCTGACCAAGTTCTGGGTCGAACTTGTAGGTAAGAACGCCGTCATCAGCACAGAGAGTATTGAGACCAATACCCATCTTTTCCTGGTCAGCCTTAGTTTTTGGAGAAATAGCATATTGAAGCATTGGCTGTGGAAGAGCTGGAACTTTAATCTGGATAGGATTGCTTTCAGAGCAGAGAGTCTGACCGAAAGTAGTGCATTTGGGTTTTACTAATGCAACTATATCGCCGGCTACAGCTTTTTCAACATCAATTTTGGTTTTACCGCGAAGAGTAGAGAAGCTGCTGAATCTTTCAAAGCTTTCTGCTGCTGGATTGTAAATGTCAACGCCTGTAGAGAATGTTCCGCTAAGAACACGCATTAAAAGCATATCGCCAGTCTGTTCATTGATTTTCTTGAAAATGAAACCAGCCTGTGGACCGTTTGGATCGTTCTTGAGTTCAATAGCTTCTTCAGTGCCGTATTTTACTGCTGGAAGAACTCTGCTTGCTGCAGGAGATGGACAACTGTCTACGATAAAGTTAAGAAGGTTTTCAGTGCCCATATTCTTCAAAGACATACCGCTGAGCATAGGTTTAATCTGATTGCTGGCGATACCCTTTGCAAGAGCTGCTTTAAGTTCGTCGCTAGTAATATCTTCGCCTTCGAAGTATTTGTTCATCAAATCATCATCACATTCTACTACTGATTCAAGCATCTGATCGTGAAGTTTCTGAGCTTCGTCTTTCATATCAGCAGGAATATCCTGAACTTTTACTGCTTTACCTTTATCATCAGTAAATTCGTAAGCTTTCATATCGATTAAGTCTATAACGCCTTTAAGCTTATCGAAAGTGCCCCAAGGAATAACGATAGGTGTGATTTTGCTGTCAAGAGCCTTTAAAGATTCATAAGTCTTTTCAAGGTTAATGTTTTCTTTATCCAATTTGGTAAGGAAAACGATTCTTGGGGTGTTGGTCTTTTCCATTATAGCCCAGTTCTTTTCTGTTCCGACTTCTACGCCAGATTGTGCATTAACACAAACGATAGCCATATCAACAGCACCGGCTACTTTATATACTTCACCCAAAAAGTCATCAAAACCAGGAGCATCAAGAACATTGATTTTATGGTCTTTAAACTCAATAGCAGCTAATGAAGTATTAACTGTTGCTTTACGTTTTGTTTCTTCTGGGTCATAGTTCATGATGGAAGTATCATCGTCAACTTTACCTAAGCGGCTGTTTGCACCAGTGTGGAATAACATTGCTTCAGCCAGTGTGGTTTTGCCAGTGCCGCCGTGACCGACTATTGCAACATTGCGGATTTGTTCGGTAGTATAAAGTTTCATGCTTTTCTCCTACAGTACTTGAGTTAAATTAATTTGGTATAAAGTTATACAGTACTTTTGATGGTTTTGCAACTTTCATTTTTTTAGAGTTTAGAGCATAGAGCAATAGAGCAACAGGGCGGACAGTTATCTTGCTCGACCCAATTCTCCTCCGCGGTCTCTGAGGATTTCTGCCTTCGAATAAGCTAAGAGAGATCGAGCCTTGTGCGGAGAATAGAGGTCTCGCGTCTACTGTCCGAACAGAACTACCACAGATTGCCACAGCAATCGTCTCACGACGAAGTGTCCCACAGCGAAGCGTCCCACTTCCAACTCTTCTCACCCTTATAACAATTCAGTCTTGTCGCCTACCCATTGTCATAAACGTATAGCTTTCAGAGCTAAAGCCCATACGCTATACTTTTTATGACAAATGTGTAGACTTCTAGAACCTTGAACTCTTGCAAATCTTATAACAACTCCAACAATTCTAACTATGTATAACTATAAACAAAAACAAACAATAACAAACAAAAACATACAAAATAGAGTTTATTAGTATATTAAGGTGTAAAGAAAAATAACTATCAATAAGCATAGATAAAAAAATATAAAAAAAAATAAAAAAAGACTAAAGTTTTATAAATTTTTAGACGAATATATTTATGAAGTTCATGAGAGCTTAACAAAATAAAAAAGTTAAGCAAATATGGATGGACAACCAAACAAATCCCTAACTCCCTTTCAATGTGTCGCTATAAAAAACGGCACATTTTTTATTTTAGCTTAAATAGCTGTTTTTAAGCCTGTTTTGAATGTTGAAATTAAAGTAAGAATTATAGTTAAAAAACTAAAAAAAACAGCCAATGGGGTCGATATGAAATTACCACTGTCTAAACAAAAAAGTTAATTTTCGGAGGTAATTGATCATGGTGAAGGAAAGTCTGATGACTATTCCCGAATTGATGGAATTCTTACAGGTTAAGCGAAATACAATCTATACTCTAAGAAACCTTGGACTTCCAACTGTCAAAATTGGGCGTTCTGTTAGATTTCGTGTTGACAGCGTTATTAAATGGCTAAGTGAATTAGAAAAAGCTAGTAATTCAGATGTGACCAGTTACTTAGGTAAAGCTTAAAAGAAAGTTAGATTTAATGATTTTTAATTTTACAAATCCTTCAGAAGAAGTTATTTACTTGCTTTGTTTTTCTATAAGCACAAGTTTTCTTTTGGGAAAAACACTTTGCAATCTTTATAATGAAATAATGAACAGCAAAGAAGCTGCTGAAAAGAAAAGACTGAAACATTTCAAGCCTTGAGTTATAGCTTCTGAAGCAATTAAGAATAAAAGCAAATGACCATGCAGTAGCATGGTTATTTTTTTTGTCAAAGTTGGTTTAATGACTTGTACTCTGTATTTTTTTTTGCTATCATAGACCGAATATTGTGTAGAGGTGATTTATAGGTATGAACAATCTATTATATAAGAAGTTTACAAAATTTACTCTTGTTTGCGGATTTGTGATTTTCCCTTCGCTAACAGCATTTACTCAAAGTTTTGAACAAAATCTGGCAAAAATTGGTGCTCTATATGATAGTAAAAAATATCAGGAATTATACAATGTTGTTCAACCTACCAAAGCAAATAACAATCTAAAAGATGTCAGGCTTTATATGGAAGCAGAAGCTCTTCGCAATATTAATCGAAAAGCAGAAGCCTTAAAAGTCTATACGGATTTAATCAATAAATATCCTGATTCAGAATCTGCGTTGCTTGCTAGAATGACTCAGTTTATGCTCTTGTTGGAAAATGCCGAACCGGCAAATCTAGCCAGGCTTGAGTCTACAGCAGCATCGCTTAAAACAGTTTGGCAAAAGGGAACGGCCTTCTATAAACTTTCAGATTTGCCATTTATAGATATAAATCAGAGAAGTCGTTTCGCTTATCGTTCTCTTGTTGAGTTTAATGTTGACCGGTTTTTTTATCAGACTGCGGCAGCTTCAGTAGAACTTCTGAAAAAAATACTTAATAATCCCACATTATATAAGTTTAACAGACAGGAGTGGCTGAACATAGCCGTATGGACTATAAATGAAGGTTTAACAGGCGAAGTATTCAAATCAAAAGTTAATCAGATTGCATTAGAAGCTGGTTTTGGAAAAACAGTAACAGAAATACTAAATGCTGAATATCTTAATAAGCAGAAAAAAACAGCCAAATCAATGGAAGCTTTTGCTACTGTCATAAATAACAAGAAGAACACTCCCGAAATGATTGCCTGGGCTCATCAGCTTAGAGGAAATATTAAACATTTCAGCGGAAAACATTCTGAAGCAGTAACCGATTATCTAGCTGCTTCAAATTGTAAAACATTCCCTGTAGACCCAATAGCTGTTAAATACAGATTGATGCGTTCTTCATTTGAATGCGGGCGTGATGCTGAAACTATGGAGTATATTAAACAGTTTATTAAAGCAGATTTTAAGGGAAGCGTATTTCCTGTTCATATATATGAAATGGGTTTGCGTTGTTACGATGAAAAACAGTTTCCAAGAGCTCTGCCTTATTTTATGATTGTGGCAAAGAACTTTCCTGGTCATTACAGAGCAGATGATTCTCTTGCTTATGCCGCATTCTGTGCAGGTTTGAAATCAAAAGACGGACAGGCGCTTGTTGAACTGCTAAAAAAGAAATATCCAAATTCATTCTTTATATGGTGGTTATCACCTCAATCACGAAATGACAGTTTGAAGCTTGTAAATAAACCCGTTGAAAAACTTTCTGAAGCAACCAACAGCAGAATAGATGCTTTGGATAAACTTTGGGGAACCAAGTTGAACTTTCTAGCAAAATCAGAAGCCATAAAGCTTACTGACAAATACAAATCTAATCTTGGCCTATATAAAGCAATTATAGATTTAGCAAGAAAGCATAATGATTATCAGCAGCTTGTTGCTTATGGTGAACGTCTTTCAAGACAAATTTCTGAAGCAGATAAACCTTTGTCTACAATGCCTAAATGGGGCTGGGAAGCTTTGTATCCTAAAGTTTATGATACAGAAGTTAACAAATACAGCAAAAGATTTGGGGTAGACAAGTTTTGGATTCTTTCTATAATGCGCGAAGAAAGTCATTTTAAAGAAGATATTCTTTCTAGAAGCAATGCGATGGGATTGATGCAAATATTGCCATCGACTGGGAAATGGATTGCAGATAAGCTTGGAGAAAAGAATTTTAAAAAAGATATGCTTTGGAAGCCCGATGTTAATATAAGGTATGGAACCTGGTATTTGAATTATCTTTCAGAATTATTTAAGGGAGATAAATTCCTGGCTTCTGCTTCTTATAATGGAGGACAAGGCAATATTCAGCGCAAGGTTGAAGCAGGTCCTTACGCAAAATTACCAGTATTAGACAGACTTGATAAAGTTCCATTGCCGGAAACTCGTGATTATTACAAAAAAGTTATGGGCAGCCATTGGAATTACAAGCGTTTGTATTAACTTATTGATATTTTAAATGTTATTAAGTTAGAATAACAAGACGATATTCTGTTATGACTACTAACTCACTTTGAGGAGATGTATTTGTGTTAAAATCAGAAAAATCAGTTTTATTTCGCAGTTTAAAGAAATTAATTCCTGGTATGGTATTGGGTCTGTGCTGTTCTGCTTATGCTGCAGAAAATCCTTTAATACCTGCTTTGTTGGATGAAGGAATGAAACATTACAGCGCAAAAGAATATTCTGCTGCTGCTGATTATTTAGGACAGGTAGTAGATATGGATGCTGAGCATTCCCAGGCTAGATATTATCTTGTTTACAGTCTTGCTTTATCTGGGAATCAGGAATTAGCTTTAAAACATGCTGAAATTTTAGCTAAAAAGTTTCCTTCAGATCCTCAGTATAAAACTCTTGTAAAGCAGATTAAGGCTGAAATAAGCCGAACTCAGGCTAATATCAGCAAAAATAAATCATCTTCTAACACTAAGATTGAAAAAGAAGTTATGCTTGGTGGTTATAAGTCTTTAGATAAGAATGCAGAAATGCGTAAACCTAAAGTCGATTACACTCCAAGAGAAATGAAGAAGCCTAAGCCGTTAACTCCCTTAGAAAAAGCTATAAAGAAAATAGATGAAGAAGAATATGATGAAGCTGAATCAATGCTGAATGATATTGTTAAAAAAGACCCCAAAAACTCTGAAGCTTATCATAATTTGGGTGTAGTTGAAATGAGTCGCTACAAATATAAAGAAGCTATTGATTATTTGAAGAAGGCTTCAGAATTAGATCCAAAGAATTTTCAGAGTCCATTTTTATTGGCAGATTGTTACCGCAATATAGGCGATAATCATAATGCGGAAAAATCTTTGGAAACAGCTACAAAAATAAAATATGATGAATTTGCTCTTATGAATCTGGCTGAAGTTCAAGTTGAACTTGGAAAGTTTAAAGAAGCGGAAGATAACTATAATAAGATTCTTAAAAAGTCTCCAAACTTCACAGAAGCTTCTGTTGGTTTAGCTCTAATCAGAATTGGTCAGGGTAAGTTAGAAGAAGCTATGTCTATGGTTAATGAAGCATTATCAAAGGGTAACGTAGGAGAAGCAAACTATGTTAAGGCTTTGATTCTCTATGCTAACAAAATGTATTCTGACGCTTTAGAACAAGTAGAAGCTGCTGTTAGAAACAGTCCTAATAATTTTAAATATTTGCTTGCCAGAGCCCAGATTAATACTGAAATTTTTGATTTTTCTAAAGCTATTGACGATGCTAATGCTGTATTAAAAAGAAATCCTGACTCATTAGCAGCCAGAGTTGTTATGGCAAAAGCTTTTATTTTAACTTCAGCCGATGATGAAGCAGAAGCTCAGTTAGATATAATTGCTAAAAAAGGTGAAAGTGCTGATTATTTCAGACTTAAAGGAATGATGGCCAAACGTCATGGTGATGAAGAAGAAGCCAAGAAATACTATGAAAAGTTCTTCGAACTGGCAGGTGGTATTCCAGCCAGTGCATTTGAATATGCTGAATTTCTTGAAAATATCGAAGGTGGCGCTTCTGATGCCATAAGTGTTTATCAGGCTATAATTAAAGGTTTCCCTGAAAGTGTTTATGCAACTAGAGCCAGTGAATCTATTGCCAGATTGAAATCTTCTGATGAATCTACTAGTGAAGATGCTGCATTTGACAGCAGACCAAGCAATAATTTCAGACCTGGCAGTATGAAATATTAATTCTGTTTATCGAAAGGAATTTTCTTTTTTACCATGTGCGGCATTATAGGATATATAGGTGTAAAACCTGCTAATGAAGTTATTTTTGATGGTTTGACAAAGCTGGAATATCGTGGATACGATTCTGCTGGTATCGCAGTTGTTGATAATGGTTCTATTCATTGCAGAAAAGATATTGGCAAGCTTAGAAACATCAGAAAACTATTATTAGATGATTTTCAGTCAGAAGCTACTATAGGAATCGGGCATACCAGATGGGCTACTCATGGCCGTCCTTCTGCTTTTAATGCTCATCCGCATGCTGATTGCAATAACACACTGATGGTTGCCCACAATGGTATTATAGAAAACTTTATGGCCCTTCGAAGACAGCTTATGGAAGAAGGCCATAAATTTGTTTCCGAAACAGATTCTGAAGTTTTAGCCCACCTAATAGAAAAGTATTATAAGGGTGATTTGAAAGCAGCAGTAATTGAAGCTACAAAAAGAGTTGAAGGTGCTTATGCTATTGCTGTAATTCACAAAGACCACCCCGAAGAAATAGTCTGTGCAAGAAAAGAAGCCCCTCTATTGGTTGGGTTAGGTAACGATGAAAACTTTGTTGCTTCTGATGTTACTGCTATTCTTCAGTATACTCGCAAGGTTGTTTATCTTGAAAACTTTGACGGTGCTGTTGTTAAACGTGATAGCGTAGAATTTTTCAATATCGAATCTGGTAAAGCACTTACCAAAGAACCAACAATGGTTGATTGGAACCCTGTAGCTGCAGAAAAGGGCGGTTTTTCGCACTTTATGCTCAAAGAAATCTTTGAACAGCCCCAGGTTATCCGTAATACTATTGGCGGCCGCACTTCTGAAGAAGAAGGCAAGATTTATCTTGATGAACTAGGTTTAACTGGTCCAGATATTTTCAGAGCACAAAGAATTGTTATGGTTGCTTGCGGCACAGCTTTTTATGCAGGCTGTGTCGGTAAGTATCTAATTGAAGAGCTTGTTCGCATTCCGGTTGAATGTGATTTGGCAAGTGAATTCAGATACCGCTCTCCGCTTGTAGACGGCAACACTCTGGTTATTGCAATCAGCCAGTCAGGTGAAACTGCCGATACTCTTGCTGCTGTCAGAGAAGCTAAAAGCAGAGGAGCAAAGGTATTGGGCATAGTTAATGCAAAAGATTCTTCTTTAACTCGTGAAGTAGATGGATTAGTTTACATTCACGCTGGCCCAGAAATCGGCGTTGCTTCAACAAAAGCCTATATTGCAATGCTTACTGCTCTTACTCTTCTGGCTCTTATGCTCGGCAAGATTCGTTCTGTAATTGATTCTGAATTTGTTAAAGAAAAGATCAGGGAACTTAAGATACTGCCTCAGCAGATAGAAAAAGTCTTGGAACAGAAAGACAAAATCAAAGAAATAGCCTCTAACTATTTGAATTATAAGAGCTTCTTATTCTTAGGCAGAGGCTTCAACTATCCAACAGCTCTTGAAGGTTCTTTGAAACTCAAAGAAATAAGCTATATTCACGCTGAAGGCTATGCAGCAGGCGAAATGAAACATGGTCCTATTGCTTTGATTGACAGCGAAATGCCTGTTATGGCTATTGTTACTGAATCTAATCTTTATGATAAGACTATTTCTAATCTAAAAGAAGTTCAGGCTCGTTCAGGCAAGCTTATAGCAATAGCTACTGAAGGCGACGAAAAAATAAGACATCTCACAGACCAGGTTATTGAAGTTCCTAGGGTTTCAGATTTGTTCTCACCTATAATAAATGTTGTTCCGCTGCAGTTGTTTGCTTATTTTGTAGCTGACCTTCGCGGCTTAGACGTTGACCAGCCGCGTAACCTTGCAAAATCAGTTACTGTAGAATAAATGGAACGCAAGACCTTAGAAAACCTTGAATTTCCTAAGATATTAGGGAAAATAGCCGTCTACGCTTCTTCCAGGGCTGCAAAAGATAAGATTCTAAAGTTAGAGCCTTCTACTGACCCAAATGAAATCAGAGGCTGGCTTTCTGAAATAGAAGATTACAAAAACTATTCTGAAGCTGGCGTAAAATTAAATACCGGTTCTGTTAATGATATCCGTGAATTAATCGAAATTCTGAATTCTGGTTCAACTGTTCTGGGAAGCGAAGACTTTTTAAAAGTCAGGGCTAATATTCAAATTACTGGCAGTCTCAAGAAAAATTTTGAATCTCAGACTTCCGGTTGGGCAATTAAACCTACAGACCGTATTGCAGAGCGAATTAAGGCTATGCCTCCTTTAATTGCTCTTTGCCAGCGAATTGACGATTGTCTTGATGACCATGGTCAGATAAAGAATACAGCTTCTCCTGCTTTAGCTTCTATTAGACGGGATCTTGTAAAGAATACAGCAGAAATTGAGAAGCAGCTTAATCTTTTCCTGAGTTCCCATGCAGACGACATTCAAGACCATTATTTTACTCTGAGAAATGAACGCTATGTTGTGCCGGTTTCTGCCGCTTCCCAAAGCAGAATACAAGGAATCGTGCATGACCAGTCTGCTACAGGCCAGACCCTTTTTATTGAACCACTGCAGTTTTTGCCAATGAATAACCGTCTTGCTCAGCTTCGTCTTTCAGAAAGAGAAGAAATTCGCAGAATTCTAACCGCTTTAACTGCGGTTTTATGCCAATCAAAATCTGCTATGGTAGAACAGTTTGAGACTTTGATATGGCTTGATACAGTCAGAGCAAGAAGTGAATTTGCTGTTAACTATAACTGTCATTGTCCTGAAATATCCACAGAACACGAGCTGGTGTTGAATAAGGCCAGACACCCACTGCTGCACCCTAATTGTGTTCCTCTTGATATTAAGATGAATAAAGACCAGAGATGCATTATAATAACAGGACCAAATGGCGGTGGTAAAACAGTTTCATTGAAGACTACAGGGCTTAATGCTTTATTGATGCAGACAGGAAATTTCGTTTTGGCAGATGCTGATGCAAAATTGCCAATTTTCGATCAGATTCTTTCCGATATTGGTGAAAGTCAGAGTATTGAAGACCATTTATCAACTTTTACTGCTCATTTAAAGAGACTTAAAGAAATAACAGATTTGGCTGACGGCAAGTCTCTTATTTTAATAGATGAAATCTGTGTGGGAACTGACCCCATAGAAGGCGGTGCGCTTGCTTCCGGTTTCTTGAAGGAAATAGCAAACAGAGGGGCCTTCAGCATAGTCACCTCTCATTATGATTCCTTAAAGAAGGTTGCATTTACTACACCAGGTTTTATGAACGCCGCTATGGAATTCGACTACGACACCTTTAAGCCGACTTTCAGATTCTGCTTGGGAATTCCCGGTAAGAGCAATGCTTTGGCTATGGCTCGCTCATTTGGTTTGCCTGAAAGTATTTTGAAAGACCTGGTTGAAGTTAATGCTGGAACACATGAAAAAGAAAAAGGTCTTATTGAAGCTATTGAAAGAGAAAGAAACCGTGCTGAAGCCTTGAGGCGCAGTTATGTTCAAAAACTTACTGCTTTAAGAACAAAAGAAGCAGAAGTAGAAGAAACTTTATCTCAGTTAAGGGAATTTCGCAAAACTAAGCGTGATAAGCTTACAGAAGAGTATACTTCTGAACTTCGCAATAAAATGCGTGAATTTGAAGCTTTGATTTCAGCTTTAAAGACAACTATAAACAATAATTCTTCTAATTCTAATGCTGCTGAAGAGTTGATGAAGGCTCTAAATGATGCTAGAAATGCTCATGCTTCAGTAAAGCAGACTAAGGCTAAGCTTGAAGAACAGCAGAATAATGAAGAAATTAACAACAGAAAAGCTTTTAAAGAAATAGATAAGGCCGAATTAAAGGCAGGGGTTGAAGTGATTTGGAAGCAGAATATGCGTAAAGGCTCATTTATTAAACTTTCTGGTAAAGATGGAGCCGAAATCGACTTTGACGGCGTAACTATGCGTGTTAAGATATCTGATCTCACATTAGCTCCGAAAAGTAATAATAAAAAAGCTGAAAATCAGAATACTGGCGCTGTTTATGTTGCAACACCTCTGGTTAAGACAGAATTAGACCTGCGTGGAATGAGGGTTGAGGAAGCACTAGATGAATTAGATTCATATCTTAAGATGGTTAGCGATACCGATGCTGCTCAGGTGTTTATCATTCACGGCAAGGGAACTGGCGCATTGCAGAAAGCTGTAGAAACTTATCTTAAAAACAGCCGATGGAAAAAGAAATTCAGACCAGGCCGCTATGGTGAAGGTGATTTAGGTGTTACTGTCATTACTTTTAAACAGGCAGAAGCCAAAGAACCTGAAGGATACAAAAGATAGAGCATAGAGCATAGAGCACAGAGCAATAGAGCAACAGAGCAGTAGAGCGGAGAGCAAACAGCCAAGCGGAGCTTGGCGTGGTGAGTGGTTGGTGATTGGTGTCCTAAAGCTCTCCCTTGAGGAGCCTAATAACCTAGATGCTGCCCCACGATAGTGGGGAAGCTGGATTTGGCGAAGCCAAAGACTGAAGGGGGAGCAATGCATAGCATTGCGTTAATACTTAGAAGAATTACGCAAAGCTTCGCTTTGCTCCCCCCTCAGTCACTTCGTGACAGCTCCCCCAATAAATACCAAAGGCATTTTGGGGGAGCATCGGGATAGAATAAGGTGAACAACTTTAACAATTCCAACAATTCTAACGATTTGAACGATTTGAACAATTCGAACTATATTTAAACAATTCCCACAGATTGCGGCAGCAATCGTCCCACAAGCGAAGCTGTCCCACTGCGCAGCGTAACACTTCCAACCCTTCTAACTCTTCTAACAGCTACTTCCTACGGCGAGCCGATGAACTTGGTATATTGAGCTCAATTCTGTATTTTGCTACAGTTCTTCTAGCCAACTCAATGCCTTCTTTTGCTAAAATATCAACTATTGCGCTGTCTGATAAGGGCTTTGACGGGTCTTCAGATTTAACTATATCGTTGATTTTCTGTTTAACAGCCATAGTAGAAACGTCATCGCCAGACTGGGTTCTTGCAGCACCAGAGAAGAAGAATTTCAGTTCAAAAAGCCCTCTGGGAGTCTGGGCATATTTGCCGTTAGTAGCTCGGCTTACTGTTGATTCGTGAACTCCCGCCATGGATGCAACATCTTGTAGAGTAAGGGGTTTTAAATGCAGAATACCAAAGTCGAAGAAATCCCTTTGAACTTCGCAGATCGCCTTGGTTACATTAAGAATTGTTTCTTTGCGTTTATCTACATATTTAAGAAATGAACGAGCTGATTCCAAACGGCTTTTAATAAAGTCGCCTGTTTCTTTCTCTGTTTTATCAAGATTTTTCAATGCTTCTTTATAGGCAGGATTAATACGTAATTGCGGAATATCAGACTCATTAACTGTAACAACGTATTCGTCTTCTACTTTTTCTATAAATACTTCAGGAGAAATAAAAATCTGTTCTTCTGAGGATGCAAAAGATGCTCCGGGTCTAGGTTCGAAACTTTTTATCGTATCGATTACATCTTTAATTTCTTCCATGCTGTAGCCCGTAGCTTTGGCTATAGTGCTAAGCTTATTCTGGGCAATGTCTTCAAGATGATTTGAAATAATCTTTATGACTGCATCATCGGCATAACCTTCATCTAATGCCTGAATCAGAAGACATTCTTTTAAATCATAGGCACCAACGCCAACTGGTTCCATCGTCTGGATGATTTTACGAACTTTTGTAATTATCGAAACATCTATTTTTAATGATTCTGCAATTTGTTCATCTGATGTTCTTAAATAGCCGTTACTGTCGATTAAACCTATCAGATATTCTGCTATTTTCTGTTCGGTCGGGTCTAATTCTACTTCGGTTAATTGATGAGTCAAATGTTCTTTTAAAGTTGTTTTCTTAGATACAAAATTTTCGAAGGAGGTTTCTTCATCATTATTATATGAATTTGAAGAAAGTTTTATTTCAGAGTTTTCTGCATCTTCAATATATTTTTGCCAGTCGACTCCGTAGTCGTTGCGGCTTTCTTCCTGAAATTCAACCGAAGCAATCGCTCCTTCAGAAGCAGGTTCTTCAAGCTTCTCTAATGGAAGTTCATTCGGGGTTTCTGCAGTTTCATCCAATTCAACAACAGGATTAGATTCTAATACTTCTTGAATCTGACTCTTAAGTTCTGTGCTGTTAAGCTGTAAAATCTTGATGGCCAGCTGCATTTCAGGCGTCATCTTTAAGGTTTGAGTCAGTTTTTGAGATAAGCCCAATCGCATCGAATTATCCATGTTGTTGCCCTGTATCCTTGATTTATTCTATATCATTTTAACTTCATATGGTTTATTATAAGGTATTTTGATACTATATGCAAGCTAGGGCAAACGCAAACTTTTTTCATTTGTATACTATATATAAGGTTATCCGAAAATCATCATTAATAAATGGAAAAGGTTGCATTTGTTGTTGGTTTTGAGAAAAAGAAAGCATAATGAATAAAAAAATACTTGAAATAAATTAAATTTATACTAAATTTATTAAGCATGTAAGTCGATGACTGAATATATATAAATCTATTCAGCTTGGAATAATATGAAAAAGATAAAGTGGTTACTATTTATAGGCGTTGCTTATTTTTGGGCAGCCGGAGTGGTTTTCTCAGCATCACCGGCCTTGCTCAAACCAGGTGATGTTTTAACCGTTACAGTTAAAGGAGAACCTGAGCTTTCTTGCGACAGAGTAGTTGCTCCTGATGGGAGTATCTCTAT
>JAFXRA010000039.1 GCA_017526725.1 Candidatus Rifleibacteriota bacterium | reverse complement strand
GGATGGCGGCGTGCAAGCGAGCGACAGGAGGTCAGCGAGTCGTAAAGGGGGATGTCATTCGTAGAATGACTGGGGGATTTTCGAAAACTTTGCTTAACAGTAGAAAGAAGAGTCTGAAGACTTGTATTGTATCTAAAACAATTCCCTTATCTCTTTTTTCTCTTATCTCTGCTCTCTAAATTGAGAGGTCTCGCGTCTACTGTCAGCCATTTTTCTGTGAGAAGGGTTGGAAGTGGGACACTTCGCTGTGGGACGATTGCGCTCGCAATCTGTAAGGCGGCGACAGATGTCGCACGTGAGAAATATTAGAATCGTTCTAATTGTTCGAGTTGGTCAAATTGTTGAAACAACAAAAACTGACTACAAAGAAAACTGGTTACTTGTTTTTGGCTTTGGCTAATTCTCTGTTAAAGTATTCTTCGGTTTTTGCAAGCTGCTTAGACACATAATCATCGTCAACAACAATAGACTTTAGTTTATCTTCTCTTAAAGCAAACATATCGTTTCGCAAAATTCTTTCAAAAACAGCTCTTAGACCTCGAGCACCAGTTTTCTTTTCTAAGGCTATGTCTACGACTTTTTCCAAACCGGAATCTTTAAATATTAATTCACAGCCGTCCATTTCGCAAAGCTTTGAATATTGTCGAACAATAGCATTTTTGGGTTCTTTGAGAATACGCAGATAGTCATCTTTTCCCAAACCATTTAATGCAACCTTTATAGGCAAACGACCGATAAACTCAGGAATAAAACCATATTCCATCAAATCTTCAGCTTCAACTTTGTGGAAATAAGAATAATCTGCATTATTCTTTGACTGTGGGTCATGGTTAAAACCAATTAAAGAGCCGTCTTTGCAGCGCTTTTCAATAATCTTTTCAAGGCCAACAAATGCACCGCCGCATATAAAGAGAATATGGCGGGTATCCATCTTAACTACCTGCTGAGAAGTGGGGTTCTTTCTACCGCCTGCTAATGGAACGTTGGCAACTGTACCTTCTATCATTTTCAGCAAAGATTGTTGTACACCTTCACCTGAAACGTCTCTGGAAATAGAAACATTGTTGGAAGTCTTTGTTTTCTTGTCTATTTCATCTAAGTAAACAATGCCTTTCTGGGCTTCTTCTACTTCGTAATTAGCATTTATAAGCAAAGACAACAGAACATTTTCTACGTCATCACCGACATAACCTGCTTCTGTAAAACTTGTACAATCGCCTATTGCAAATGGAACCTCTAATATTTTAGACAATGTACGGGCAATTAAAGTTTTACCACTGCCTGTAGGTCCAAGGAGCAAAATATTCGATTTTTCAAATTCAACATCTGTTTCATTAATCAGAGAAAGAATCTTATAATGATTGTACACAGCAAGAGAAATTACTTTTTTTGCTGTTTCCTGACCGATAACATATTCAGAAAGAGCATCATAAATTTTTTTAGGAGTAAATTCTTTTACTATTTTATGCAGATTTACTTTTCCAGGTATATCAGTGTTAGCTTTTGCATATCCCTGTTCACTGGCATCTTTTCGTCTGAATATATCCATTGCGGTGCTAACGCAGCTCTTACAGAGAAGCATTCCTTCAGTGTTACGAACAAAATCCCCACCTTTACGAAGGTCTTTGCCGCAAAAGAAACAGTAGGTCATCTTATTACTCCAATTTTTATTGTACAGTATTTTATTGCGTTGTTGATTTTATCGCAATTTACACAATAATAAAAGTTTTTTATTATTGCTAAAATTAAAAAAGCACCAATTTTAATTGGTGCTTTTTTGTGCGCCCCCAATGGGATTCGAACCCATGTCGCAGCCTTGAAAGGGCTGTGTCCTAGGCCACTAGACGATGGGGGCTTAGGTCTTTACTTCAATGGGCCCAGTAGGACTTGAACCTACGACCAGTCGGTTATGAGCCGACGGCTCTAACCAACTGAGCTATGGGCCCTCGAAGTGATTGCTATGTTAACATAATAAAATTAATAATGCAAGTACTTTTTTTCAGAAAAAGAAAAAGAAAAACCGTTTGAGTGTACTTCAAACGGTTTTCTTTTTACAACTTAAAGATTAAAACTAAAGTTTAATCATCATTCCATATAGAATTCTTTAAGTTTCTTTGAACGGCTTGGATGTCTTAACTTTCTAAGAGCTTTGGCTTCAATCTGACGAATTCTTTCACGAGTTACGCCAAATTTCTGACCAACTTCTTCCAAAGTTCTTTGCCAGCCATCTTCCAAACCAAATCTATATTTGATAACTCTAGATTCACGTTCGGTCAAAGTAGCGAGAACTTTGTTGATCTGTTCTTTCAAAATAAGATTAAAAGCCGTTTCAGCCGGTGGTAAAGCAGATTTATCTTCAACGAAATCGCCAAGATGAGAATCTTCTTCACCATTAATCGGAGTTTCCAAAGAAATTGGATCCATGGCTGTTTTCATTATATTCTTGACTTTTTCAATAGGCAAACCTACTTCAGCAGCCAATTCTTCAACTGCCGGGTCTCTTCCTAACTTTTGAACAAGTTTTCGAGATGCTTTACGTAATTTATTAATGGTTTCAACCATATGAACAGGAATACGTATAGTTCTGGCCTGGTCAGCAATAGCTCTTGTTATAGCCTGACGAATCCACCAAATAGCATAGGTTGAGAACTTATAACCTTTGCGGTATTTGAATTTTTCGACAGCTCTTATCAAGCCCTGATTACCTTCCTGAATCAAATCAAGGAAGAGCAGACCGCGTTTTGTATATTTCTTAGCAACAGAAACAACAAGTCGCAAGTTTGCTTCAATCAGTTTTCGCTGAGCATCCTGATCTCCATGTTCAATACGCTTAGCAAGAGTAACTTCTTCCTGCATAGTAAGAAGTCTGATTTTACCTATTTCTCTAAGATAAACTCTAACCGAGTCATCTACATCTTCAAAATCAGCCTGTTGTTTATCTTCTTCTTCTTTCTTTTCTTCAACAACAGGAAGTTTTTTATCAAGAACACTTTCGTCATCATCAACAAGTTCAACTTCTTTATCCATCAACTCATTGATGACTTCTTCAAACATTTCAGTGGACAAGCCGTCAGGTAATACTTTATTTATGTCCTGATAAGACAAATAACCCTGGCTTGTACCCTTTTGTATGAGTTCAGCCCGAATTTCTTCTAAACTTCGAGGTTCGTTTTTAGTCGCAACTTTTTTGGCAGCTGCCTGTTCTGTTGTCATAATGCTCCCTCATCAGTGTGAATTAACCAGCACGTCAAACTGTCTCTTTACTTCTAATTGTTCCATGCTGATCTGCGCAATTGCGATGTCATCACCGCTATCTTCCGCATCACGTATTCGCTTTTGCAACAACTTTAATTTCGTTTCTAGTCTTCTTCTAATCAATCCTTGTATACATTCCTTGAAAGGCACCTCTGGTCTGTCTTCTAAGGTAGTTATCAGCTCACTTAGGCGAGAAACCAGTTCTTCGTTGTCAAGCATAGCTAAAATTTCGGCAGGTTTAAGTGTACCACCTGCTGCTTCCTGACTTGAACAGATTGTTTCGTATATAGCACGCAAACGCGAATCTGTAAAGTCATTTGCATTCAGCATAGACTTGACCATTTCAATTTCTTCCGGCTGCTCAAGCAGATATTTGAGAATCCATTCCTGTCTCTGAATTTCTGCATTAAGCTCGGGAGAAACTATATTTTTACCCTTCTTAGAGAATTCACTCCCTTCATCTCTTTTACCTTCGAATTCCTTTTCTAGGATGTTTGGTTCGATATCAAGCAGTTTAGACAGCTTGCGAATAACTTCGCTTTTCGCTATCGGGCTTTGAATTTCAGTAACCAGTTCTTTAAACTCCTGAATTAGTTTTTCTTTTACAGGAATTTCGAAAGGTGGTTTCATACCACGAGTACGTTTCTTCACTAAGAAAGTATATATATCTTCTGCTTTTTCAAGCATTTTTTTAAAATTATCAACCCCTTCGCCTTTAATGTATTCATCGGGGTCTTTATAAAGCTCTGGATGGTCCCAGACAACTACTCTGGCATTTATTGGAGAATCTTTCTGTATGGATATTGCTCTGATAGTTGCTTTTTGCCCGGCTTCATCAGCGTCATAACAAAAATAAAGATTTAAGTCTTTTGTTTTGCTATTTCTTGCAAGAAGCTGAATCTGTTCTGAGCCGATTGCGGTACCCAATGAAGCTACAGCATTGGTGATTCCGTTTTGCCAAAGGCTGATTACATCAAGATAGCCTTCAACAACAATGGCTTCATTCTGGCGTCTAATTGTTGGAAGAGCTTCTCGGAAATTAAATAGCATTTTTCGTTTATTAAAAGTTTCGCTTTCTGCGCTGTTTAAATATTTTGGTTCCTGATCTGCAGAAAAGACACGGCCGCCAAAAGCTGCTATTCTGCCGTGTACATCAATTATAGGAATCATTAAACGGTTACGGAATGTATCGTAATAACCATTAGTCTCGCGTTTTTTTATTAAATCAACTTTTTCGAGTGCATTAAGCATTCTAGTATTTTTGCCAACTCTGCTAGTAATGTAATCCCAGGAATCAGGGGCAAAACCTATTCTAAATTTTTTAGCAGTTTCTGCAGTAATATTACGTTTTTCAAGATACTTACGGGCTATTTCACCTTCTGGCGCATATAAAGCTTTTTCATAAAGGTCTGCTGCTTCATTTAAAACATTATAAAGATCTTCGTGTCTTTCAGCTTCGGGGTCGTAATCTTTGGGAATTTCTACTCCGCATTTAGCGGCAAGAAAATGTACAACTTCAGGGAAAGTGAGATGTTCCAAATCCATCAGAAAAGCAAAAACGTCTCCGCCTTTTCCACAGCCAAAGCAGTGATAAATTTGTTTGTCGGGGAGTACATGGAAACTAGGAGTCTTTTCTTTGTGAAATGGACAAAGGGCTTTATATGTGCGACCAGAACTTATCAGGTGTACATATTCCCCAATAACTGAAATAATGTCTGTCTTATCACGGATCAGACTTATTGTTTCGCTAGATATGTAGCCCAATGCAAACCCCTTAAGTTATCAGAAACCGTACATTCCTATTCGGAAAATTATAGTATAAAGAAATAAAATAGAAGTGTCAAGGGGGAGCAAGAGTCAAATTTATTATATAAGATATAAGAGCAAAACTTGAGATTAAAGATTTGAGAGATTAGGAGAGAACATAATATTACTTTATAATAGATGAAAAATATGTTAAATTCTACTAATCGTTTTATCTTGAGGGTACATGATAATGAAAAAAGCATACATATTCTTAATATTACTGGTAATAGTCTCAACCATCTCTATTATTTTATCTGTTGAAGGGATGAAAACAGCCTATATATTCAACACAAATTCCAAGTATATAACAGCAGCTTCATTAACTTTAAACCAGCTAAAAAGAGATTCCAGCGAAACTTATGGTATTCAGAAAGAATTAAATAAGTTTTATGTTCTCTTAATGGAAAATAAATGTACCGCAAAAGAATTAGAACAAAGATGCATAGACTTTAATCAATCAGGCTATAGTTTTGTAAAGTTAAGATTTTTCAACAAAAAACATAACAATGTAGACATTAGAAATTACACTGACAATGATATTTTAAACGGAGCAATGCAGAGATTGTATTCTGCATTAGCTACATATAGAGCAACCGGGGATGATACATTACTGAGAAGATTTCGTTCATTATTCGAAACATTGTTAGGCGCAATAGATTTACATAAGCTGGCTGCAGAAAGTTCCACATTAATTCCTGTAACCTTAAGCGGAAAACCAGGTTTTATTTATTGGAATGTTTACGAAGAACAAGTCGGAACACATGACATCGGCGGAATGCTTGCCTGGATAAGAACATCAGATATTCCCCCCAGATTTCTCTGCCAAAAAATAGTAGACAGATACAATTTAAATTCATCAGCCAACAAAAGCGATAGAATTATAGGCTATGTTGACACTAACCTGAACGGCTTTTTATATCCAGAAAACATCATAGATTCAATACCCGGTTTTTATTTTAAAGAATTAATATTAAAGCTTCAAGAATTAAAAGCCTCTTTAAGAAGCTATGATATTATGGGAAATTTCCTTTTCAGTTATATTGAATTAGGCAAT
>JAFXRA010000038.1 GCA_017526725.1 Candidatus Rifleibacteriota bacterium | reverse complement strand
GACCAATCCTAAGAAATCTACTGGGAGCGGTGGCCCTTCTAGAATTGGCGCTGTCGAGTCCCGCTAAAAGAGAGACCGCGGAGGAGAATAAGGTTGAGCAAGTAGACTGTCCGCTTTTGAAGAAATGGAATAGAAGTGGGACGAGGCAAAGCCTCAGTGGGACAGCGACTGAAGTGTTATAAGAATTCGAATGCTTCAAGGTTCAAATGGTTCTATAAGTCTGCACATTTGTCATAAAAAGTATAGCGTATGGGCTTTAGCCCTGAAAGCTATACGGTTATGACAATGGGCAGACGATACAGAGCTAACAGCCAAGCGGAGCTTGGCGTGGTTGGTAGGTGACAGCTTCTGCGAAGGAGTTTAAAAGTGAAAAAGTTTATTTTTATTGTTATTGTTATCCTTTTGATGGTGGTGATAATCGGTTTTACTCAATATAATAAAATCTATTACTTATCTTTCGTATACAGTGAAGATTATAAATCCAGCAGCATAGAAGAAAAAATTCAACTTTTAAACAACAAAGATTTTAGAGATAATTGCAGTGAAGCAACCCTTTCAATGGCTATTGAACTATTAACTGAGCAAGTTATTTCAAGCGGTTTTATAGAAGATAAAATTGATTTGCTTGATAATCCTGATTTTATTCATTACGCAAATGATGATTTAAGAAAAATAGTTATAGGATCAATTTTTGATACTCCAGACATTTCTAGTAGTTCATTTAATCGTTTCCTGTTTAAGGTATGCAGATCTACAGATTTCAATATAGTTGCAGATAAAATAGAAGAAAAAAAGTATGTTTTAAACTCAGATATTGTTAGCGGCCTCGCTAGAAATTTAAATTATTTATGCAAAAATGATAAAGAAAAAGAAAAATGGAAAAGTATTATTGCTAGGAATACCAGAGATATAAAGCGATTGGCTGAAAAAGAAGCTAATAAAAGCATTAATTATTATTTTTTTCAAGATAAGGTTATTTTCATTAAAAGCAAAGATTATAAAGCCTATCTTAGCCAGGAAATTAAAGAAAAAGTAATGGATTCTATTTTAGATGCCGCAAGTAGAGAACAAAAACTTATAGCTTTTCTTTTTAATGATTGTTCTTTTGAAGATTTTGAATTTGCCGGTGAGAGATTTGAAAAGAAAGATTTTTATAAGTTAGATGCAGAAACTGTCTATAGACTTAAAAATGAAATGAACGATAAATTATATAATAGTCCTGTCTGGCAAAGAATTATAGAAAAGTATTCTGCGTCAAAACAGAATAAAATAGCAGAATCAGCTAAGCCGGTTATTGAAAATAAAGATTTTGCAAAAAAGCTTGATCTGTATAGTTCCCCGGAATTTCTATATTTTGCAGATGAAGAAACCAAAAAACAGCTTATAGATTCTATGTCTAGTATGAGCGATATTACAAGAATCAGATTGGTTAACTTTTTATTTGGTACCTGCAGTAAAGAAGAGTTTAATTTTATTACTAAAAGAATTGCTGAAACCGGATGCAGTTGGGATTATTCTGTTATTACAGAAATAAGTGATAAGATAAGAAGAAACAATAAGGGTTATAGCAATACTTATTGGAATTCAGTGGTTAAAGATTATAGAAATTTAAGAGAGAAAAAGGCAAAAGAGCTCTTAGAAAAGGCAAAAGGAAACATCTCGGTAAAAGAAAAAATTGAATTATCTCAAAGTGGAGATTTAACTTATGCTTCTCCTGAAATTCGAAAAGAACTGGCTATGATAGCAGCTTTAAGCGCTATAAATGATGGAACTTTTGAAGATAGAATTAATGTTTTTGAGACGGGAAATACAAAATATATGGATGTAGAACTTAGAAGAAAGCTGCTTCTTTCTATAATAAATGACCCTGATATTACTGATAGCCAGCTTAGAGAAGTTTTCCTTATTTGTAAAGAGGAAGAATGTCGGATTACTTTCGATAAAATAGCTGAGAAAAAGGTTTTCCTTCCTCAAAACTATATTGCAAAGATAATTAAAAGAGATCTTCTTAAAAAAGTAAATCAAGAATCAATTATAAAAGTATTTAAAGATAATCCAATAGGGAAAAGACAGTTGGTAGTTCAAGCGAGAGAGTTTCTTCAATTTAAGAATTATTATAAATTAGCGGACTTTATTAAGGTTTTTGGTGATATTTTGAAGATAAAGCCCGATAGTGATTTATATAAAGACGTAGAGTCATTGAAATCTTTAAGCGGCAGGCCTCCTTTTATGCCTAATCAGAGAATAACAGAATCTCGAATAATAGAACATAAAGATACTCCTATTGTAAAGGCTAGAGTATTGGAGCATTTTAATAAGGTCTTAGCTGAATATGATGAAGAAGTAAAGAATTCTCCTACTGATTCAAAAAAAGAAGATGATGTACGTCCGGGGGTTTTCGAGCAAATGAAGGATTTTTTAGATGAGCTTGAAGAGAAATAGGCTACAATTTAATAAAATGCTAAATAAAAGAAAATAAAAAAGCATTAGTTTGCTTTATTGATTAATGATTTTTTATTATAACTTTATTTAACTGTTTTTTGAATTCAGAATAGCTGTAGTAGAATGTCCTTGAAGTAAAGGTATTATAACTACTTTCCCTCCGTGAGAAGTTACCCAGTCAGCGCCAACAACTGTTTCTGGAGTATAATCTCCGCCTTTTATCAGAATGTTGGGTGTTAAAGCTTCTATTAGTTCTTTTGGAGTGTCTTCATCAAATCCGATTACATAGTCTACTGCCTCAAGAGCAGCTAATACATTAGCTCTGTCTTCGAATTTGTGATAGGGGCGGCTTTCTCCTTTGAGACGCTTTATAGAAGCATCGGAATTTAAGCCGACAATAAGCAGTTCGCCATGTTTGCGGCATTCGTTAAGTATATAAACATGGCCCGGGTGAAGTATATCAAAGCAGCCATTTGTAAATACTGATTTATAGCCTTTTATAGCTTCTGCCAAAGTTTTAATTTCGCTGCCGCTGAGTATTTTTTTGCTCGGAAGGGCAGGGGAGGCTGCTTTGGCAAATATTTCGTCTTCTACTGCTCTACAGAGACTGTGAATAAGAATGCTGTGTATTTCCTGAATACGCGGAGTTTTTGCAGAACCAGAACGCAGTGTAATTTCTGCTAATGCAGAAAGTTTGGAATCCTTGCTACCAGTCATAGCTATAGTGGCTATATTCATTTCCTTAGCAGTTTTGAAAGCTTCAACAATATTTGCTGAATTGCCGCTGGTAGAAATGCCGATTAAAACATCGCCAGCTTTGCCAAAACCGGAAACCTGTCTTGCAAAAACTTTTTCGTAGCCGTAGTCGTTGGATATTGCTGTAAAAGTTGCTGATGGTGTACAAAGTGAAACACAAGGCAAAGAAGGGCGGTCATAACCAAAACGTCCGACTATTTCTCCGGCCATATGTTCTGCATCAGAAGCAGAACCCCCGTTGCCGCATATTAAGATTTTATTGCCGTTTTTTAAACATTCAACCAGTATTTTTGCGGCTTTTCCAAAGTTTTCTGCCAAATCAGAAAATTTTGAGGTGTTTATAACCATCTTTAATGCTTGTAAATCATCTAAGAAATAATGTTTCATTTTTATTCGCTCAACTTTGCTTGGCTCTTAAAATTTGCTGCGGTCGAAGTGTGAGAGAACTTGTTCTTGAGTAGCAGCGGCCGTTCCGACGATTCCTACAACAACACCTGCAGCTAGATTTGCAACTTCTGCGGCTTGAACCATATTGCAGCCGGAAGCAAGACCTAGACTGAATGTGCTTATAACTGTATCTCCAGCGCCAGTTACATCAAATACTTTAATTGCTCTTGTTGGAATTGTTATTGGCTCTTTGCCTTTTTCAAAAAGACTCATACCTTTTTCGCTTCTTGTAATAAGTATGGCGTCAGAATGTGTCTGTTTAAGAAGGTCTACCCCGCCTTTCATAATATCTTCATCTGTTTCGAGAAGTCTGCCTAAGGCTTCCTGTGCTTCTTTTACGTTTGGTGTTATAATTGTCTGTTTTTTATAGAAAGGGAAATTCTTTTGTCTTGGGTCAACAGCAATAAACTTATTCTTTTTGCGGAATCTTGTAACAATTTCTTTAAACAGGTCTTCAACAATTACACCTTTTGCGTAGTCAGAAACAATAATACCGTCTAGTTCTTCAGACATATCAATAATAACGCTTAATATGGCTTTTTGACGTTCATAATCTATTGGTTCGGTGTGTTCTCTGTCAACTCTGAGCATCTGCTGGTTCTGACCAAGAATTCTTGTTTTTACAGAAGTTCTTCTGCCGGAATCAACAATCAAGCCTTCGGTTCCAATGCCGTGGTTTTGCAGTTCTTCAGTCAGTCTTCTGCCGGAACCGTCATCACCAACTATGCCGAAAATGTGGGCCTTAGCACCCATTGCAACGACGTTAGAAGCAACGTTAGCAGCTCCACCCGGTCTCCAGGTTTCCTTCTTTACTTGAACTACAGGAACAGGAGCTTCTGGTGATATTCTGTCTACCTTTCCCCAGCAAAATTCGTCAAGCATTACATCACCGAGTATTGCAATGCTTCGGCCGGTAAAGTTTTTGAGTATTTTTTCTAATTCGTTGCGCTGCATGTTGTTTGACCTTTCTTTTTCTTCTGATTCAACTTATCATTATGACTCTTATCAGTCAAGACCTTGATAAGGCTTTTCAATTATTTACTTGCCTGTATGGGTTACTG
>JAFXRA010000037.1 GCA_017526725.1 Candidatus Rifleibacteriota bacterium | reverse complement strand
GAGCACCAGCAGCAACCAAAGCAGTAGTTGCAACCTGAGCACAACCTAAGCTTCCTAAGCCGCTTTTTCCAGTAGTACTAGGATGATAAGGGAAAGAAAGCTTTGTAGAATATTTATCTACCAACTGCTGAGCTGCACTAATAATCTTACCTTGCAAACTATCGCCGCTTACATTTAAAACCACATTACCTGTGCTGCTAGTGTAATCGCTAGATGACGGTGAACTACCAGAATATTTTTGATCCTTTGAAGAAAAAATATAATTAGAGTGAGCATAGCCAGAACCTTTTGAAGTAGTAACAGCATACCAGTCACCTTCACTGCCGGTTATAGTAACTTCTTCATTATTGTAAAGTCTTGCTATAACGGTTCCCCACGGAGCTTGTCTAAGATTTAAATAAGTGTAAACCCCAACATATCCTTTTCCGGTCAAACTTGTTCCACTAGAACTATTTTCATTATCCGAAGTTGAACTTTTATCATCAGATTCTTTATTATCAGAAGTATCAGTTGTTGATTTTTCAGCTTTTACAGTAGAACCACTCTGAGAAGAATCTTCTACTGCAGCATCGCCTTCAACAATTTTAGTCGAGTTTGCTGTTGAATATAAATCGCTTCCGTATATCATGGTAGACGTAGTTACCACACAAAGAAACAATACCATTAAAAAATAATACTTTTTCACAGTAATCTCCTTTTTTTTTTAGCAATATATTAAAATATACCACAAAAAAACGAATTAGGTTTAATTATTTTTAATTTATGGTTAATAAATCAGTACATTCTTACGAACAATTCTTAGGATTTGTTTGCCTCCTTATTTATTCGGGCCCAGAGTTTCACTCTGGGCTTCTTTTTTTTAGTTAAAACGAAATAAATCATACTTTTTCGTACATAAATTAGAAAAAATGAAAGTCTAAAGTTTTTTTTCCGATAAAAAATAATGAAATAAAAAATAGATAGAAAGAGAATTGATTATGGAAAAAACTTCTAAGGATTTTTTGTTCGATTTATTGCGTTCACCTTCTCCTTCTGGAGATGAATCCAGAGCTCAGAAAGTCTGGCTGGATTATGTAAAAAAATTTGCAGAAGTGAAAACAGATGAAGTTGGAAATGCTTATGGTATTTTAAATTCAAAAGCTTCTTTCAAAGTCATGCTTGCTGCACATATTGATGAAATAGCTATGATTGTAACCAAAGTTGATGAAAGAGGTTATGTCTGGTTCACTAATTCCGGCTGGCTAAATCCTAAAATGCTGCCAGGAATGAAAGTAGACATTTATGGTTACAGTGGTAAGACTATCAAAGGCATTATACAGACTACTGCAGAAAAAGAAGCAAGTGCAACAATTGAAAACTGTTTTATCGACTGTGGATATAACGACAACAAAAAGCTCAGCAAACTAGTAAGAATCGGAGATTATGCTGTTTACGAAAGTGAGCCCCAGATAATTGGTGAGAACAAAATAGTTTCAAAAGCTTTAGACAACAAAACTGGCGCTTATATCATAGCTGAAGTTCTTAAAAAGCTCAGCAAGAAAAAGCTGAATGTTGGTGTTTATGCAATAAGTACTACTGGCGAAGAAACTAATTCCAGAGGTGCTTTTACTGCAGCGGCGAGAATTAAACCTAATATGGCCTTAGCCTGTGATGTTACCTTCGACAGCCAACATCCTGGCGCTAATGATTCAAATGGTCAGGTTACACTTGGCAAAGGCGGAGCATTATCTATTGGAAGCCCTATTAACCGCAAAATTGATGAGATTTTTGAAAAAGCAGCCAAAAAGAAAAAGATACCTTATCAGTTAGAAATAACTGCTGACCGTACACATACAGATGCAGATAAAATCATGTATTCTGGTGAAGGGGTTCCTGTAGCTCTAGTTTCATTGCCCGTAAAATATATGCACTCGCCTTCTGAAATGGCAGATATCAGCGACTTAGACAAAACTGTTGAACTAATAGCAGAAACTCTAGCATCAATGACCGGGAAAGAAGACTTGCGCCCAATAAAACCATAAGTCTTAGTTTTTATTGATTTTAGTATTTGTTGTTTTTATTGTTATGAAAGTGTTATGCTTCGCTGTGGGACACTTCTCACCCTTTCAACCCTTTTTACTCTTCTAACAAATTCCACAGGCTGTGAAACAGCTGTCCCACAAGTTGCGTAAACAACTGTCTCACTTTTTCCACAGAGCCTAAAGCTCTTTCTTAATAATTGGCGTTATTTCTTCGCAGCCAGTCAGCAAACTTGGGTCTTTTGGCAGCAGCACCGTCTTTAGACAATCTTTTATAAGTCTTGGAGAAGCTCCCTGTAAAATCTTCTTGTAAACTTGAGCTTCGTCTTCTGCATAAGCGCCGCCGATGATATCCACGCCATAATCGAATAAAACAGTGCTTAAAGGCACAGAAGGACCGACAACTATAAAAACAGCCCCAGGTTTCTTAACTTTTAAGAGGCCTTCAAGAGTATCATTCAAAAAAGTTACGCCAGTTGCGACTACAACATCACTTTCAGGAATTACATTTACATATTCTTCAGCAGGCAAATCACCTGCATGAGGACGTTTTTCCAATATCCAGAAATTTTTGGCATTTTCTCGGAACTTTTCTACATGCGAAAAATGTCCAACCATAGATATATTCTTGCCTTTGCCTAGCTTAACAGCTATATCTAAGGCATTTCCTATGAAATATCTGTCTTTGAGTTCTACAGCCCCATTTAAAGCAGCAAAGCCAAATGAGCGTTCTATTCCTTGACAAGAATCTGTCCATTCAAGAATCTGAGATAAACTGAAATTTTCTATATCACCCAAGTGAGATACAGGCTGAATTTGATTGAAATTAAAAACTCTTTCATCGCTTAAAGTCATGCATGCGCCAAGTCTAATGCTTTTTACCATTGTCATATGTACACATGCAGCAGCATGAGAAAGTTTGCATTCATAAGCTTTTGAAGGAATAGTTGATTTAACAGAGTCTAATATTTTTGACATTTTAACTTCCTTTAAGTTCCACGTGAAACTTTATTTAAAAAGCTTCTAAAACTTTTTGAACTTCTTCAAATTCAGCTGGTTTGACCAAATCATCTATTAGAAAGACCTGAAAACGACAATTAGTATCTTTCTCTTCCATTATAACTTCGTTAGTTTTTTGTGAATCACCTAATAAAGCTGATTTTGGAAGTATAATACCTTCAGTCAATCGAAAGTCAATATTATCGACCAGCATTCCAATAAAGTAATCCTGCTTAGGCTTGAAATATATAACTTTTGTTTGCTTTGAATCAATTGCAAAGTCTTTGGGTAAACCAAGTCTTTTTCTTATATTTATAATAGGAATTACAGTTCCACGAACATTTACAACTCCAGAAACTATTTCTGAATCAGTTGGAATCTCTATCAAAGAAGAAAATGCAGCTACTTCAGCTACATCAACTGCAGGAACCACAAAGGCTTTATCACTCATAGAAAAGGAGAAGAATTTTTCCTGACGACCTTCCCAACTATCTTTGACAGGCTCTTTCTGAGCCATACGTTTAAACAAAGGAATAATCTGAGCCATACAGATACCTCGACAACAAGTTTGGTTAAATCAGTTTTATGCTTTTAAAATACTCTTTGAGTTTTTCTAAAGCATAAGCCCTGTGGCTTATAACGTTCTTTTCTGAAGCAGGAAGCTGAGCTACAGAGCAATTTTTATCAGGCAGCATAAAAATTGGATCATAACCGAAACCGCCTTTTCCTAAAGGTTCAAAACCAATTTTCCCTTCTAAAATACCGCTAAATTCATGGGTTTCACCCGAATCATCAATATAAACAATTACACATCTGAATCTGGCAGTTCTCTTTTCATCAGGAACATCCTTCATCACTTCAAGCATTTTAGCGACATTTCTTGCATGATTAGTGTCCGGACCTGAAAATCTTGCAGAATGAATGCCAGGTTTTCCATCCAAAGCATCTACTTCTAATCCAGAATCATCTGCAAAAACAGGTTCATGGACTATATCATAAAGAGCTTTTGCCTTTATCAAAGCATTTTCGGAATAAGTAGAACCGTTTTCATCGACTTCAGGAGGATTTTCTAAGTCTAGAAAGCTTTTTATTTTTATTGGTGCCAGAATACTGCTTATTTCTTCGACTTTATGAGCGTTTTGTGTTGCAACCCAAATATTCACTTTGCAGACTCCAAAGCTTTGCGCTGAATTTCGAAAAGCTTCTTTATTCCGCCTTCGCCAAGTCTAAGCATTTCTTCTAACTGAGCACGATTATAAGTTGCTCCGTTTTCTGCTGTTCCCTGAACTTCAACAAAACCGCCATCTTCGGTCATAACAAGGTTAAGGTCTGTTTCAGCATGAGAATCTTCGATATAATCAAGGTCAAGAATAGTCTGTCCCTTGTTTACACCAACACTTACAGCAGCAATTCTATGCATAATCGGGTTTTCAGTAAGTTTGCCTTCGGCCATAAGTTTTTTGATAGCTAATTCAAGAGCTACCATAGAACCAGTAATAGAAGCAGTTCTAGTTCCGCCATCGGCCTGAAGAACATCGCAGTCAACCATTAAAGTTCTAGGACCAAGCTTGTTCAAATCTACTGCTGCACGCATAGAACGACCGATTAAGCGCATAATTTCGTGGGCTCTTCCCTTAACAGTAGCGTTGCCGTAGCCTGCACGTTCGCTTCTTTTAAGACCAGCACCCGGCATTAAAGCGTATTCTGCGGTAAGCCAGCCCATTGTTTCACTTTTTGCTTTTACATGGTTAGGAACACTTTCTTCAACCTGAACAGTACAAATTACCTTTGTATCACCGCAGCAGATAAGAACTGAACCGTGAGGATACTTTACATAACCTGTCTGAATGCTTACTTCTCTAAGCTGATCAATAGCACGTCCATCATGTCTAACCATAATAGCCTCCAATAAAATTGTTTATTCTTTGCAGAATAACATTTTTAGTATTTATTGCCAAATTTTTTAGTTTATTTATAATTAATAACTCTTAGATCCTAGTTTCTAATTCTCCATGCTCTGCCGCTCTATTGCTATATTACTCTAAAATAGTTGTTTACAAAAAGGATTCTTTGTTCTATGCTTAAAGTAGGAAAGAATGAAGGAGCAATAAAATGGCTGCACAGATAAAAGGTAAAATTCAAAAGGGAATAGGCGAATCATCAAATACCGTAAAAGAACAAATGCCATTCTTTAAAAAGTGTTTTCCAGAAGTCACCTGCTGTAAAGCAGCTACCATAAATATTCTTCTTGAAAAGCCTCTAGTTGTTCTTTCACCAGACTTTACAACGGAACCACTGCCTTGGCACCCTGCTTTTAAGATGGTAAGAGGGGGAGAAGTATTCAAATTTCTAAGAATCAAACTCCAAGTAGATGGCTTTGAAGAAGTTAAAGCATGGATATATAAAGCACAGTTTTCACCTTACCAGGATAATCCTTATTATATCGAAGTTTTAGCTCCCAAGATCAATTTTACCGGAACTCCGGACTGCAGGATTACCGTTTTAGGAAACTGCAATGAAGGTTATGTAGTTATGGGGGAATCGAAAAGAAATACTGCTTCATAAAGAAGGAGAAAGCTTAAACAATGGATTTAACAAGACTTTCAGATCGAACTTATTATATTCCAGGACCAGTCAATATAGGTATAATAACTCTCGAAAAAAGTCGTGTTATCCTGATAGATTCTGGAATAGATACCAATTACGCCAAAAAAGTATATGAACTGCTATCTGATTATAGATATAAAATAGCTTATATCTTAAATACTCACTCCCACGCAGACCATGTCGGAGGCAACAATTTCTTTCAAAAAACTACCGGCTGTAAAATTTTCGCATCTCCACTAGAAGCTCCGATTATAAGCTACCCTTTAATACAAGCAGCTATTCTATTCTCAGGCGCACCAACACAAGACCTTACAAATAGGTTTATCATGGCTCTTCCATCAGAGCCAGAAATATTAACAGATAAAGAATTAAAAATAGACGACTTGTCAATCAAAGTATTGGATCTTCCTGGGCATTCAATTAATCAAAAAGGCTTTATGGTAGATGGAACAGCTTTTATAGGCGATGCCCTTTTTTCTGACCAATTCTTTAAAAAACACTTTTTACCATTCAATTACGACCCTTTAGTTCAAATCCAAACTTTAGAAAACCTCAAAAACATCCAAGCCGAACGTTACGTTGGCGGGCATCTATATCACACAACCGATATATCTGCTCTAATAGCAACAAACTCAACCTATATTAGTAACACTATTGCCTTCATGAGGAGATTATTAAAAGTTCCACAATCTCAGGAAAGAGTTATAAAAAGCTTTTTAAGCCACTACGGACTAAAGAAAAACGGCTGGCAGTATTATTTATTCAGAGCTACTGTTAACGGTTATTTATCTGCTTTACATAAAGAAGGAAGCATAAAATATAAAGTCTTAGACAATCTAGCGGTGTGGTATGCAGCATAAAAAGCCATTATCACAAATCATTTATGCAACTCTAATATTGGCTCAGATTTGTTTGCCTGCTGAATCTCAAACCGTTTACAGATATGTTTATCCGCATCAGAATCGGAAAAATGACTCTCAGATAAAACCCTCTCCTTATGCTTCTGGCTACTACAACTATAAACCAATAGAATTCAGCTATGAACCTATACCAACCGAATCGATGAAGGAAAAAGCCAAAAGAGTATTAGATTCTCTTCCAAAAACTCAAGAAGAAAGCGAAGAAGAGGATATTGAAAAAATACTGGGGGGCATGAATTTCGACTCATTTTCTTTTGGCGAACAAAGCACCATAATTAAAGAACTAGAAGAAGAAGCCAATTATGCCATAACAAAACAGGAAATTGAAGCAGAAAAGGAATTATTAGCTAAAAGAAAAACAAATGTTGCCTCATACGCAGCAAGCGTAGAAGCCAAAAAACAAAGAGACAAAGAAGCTGAATTGGCAGCCCAGAATCCTGAGATTCCAGAGAAACCAGATAATCCTTGGGCAGAATGGGGTGATTGGTCAGAAGAAGACTCTGATGCCTCTGACACTGTTGAAATTACTTCTGGTAAAGATGGCAAAATAAAGATAAAAGCACCTACCAGCAGTTCCCAGGAACCTGCACAGCCTTCACCGAATCCACCCATAGCCTCGGCAACAATCAAACCATAAACAAGATACAAGACCAAAACTTGAGATATAAGATTAAAGAACTTATATATTGTATTTAACAATTCGAACTCTTCAAACAATTCTAATAATTTTAACGACTTAAACAATTACCCAAAACAATAATTACACTAGCGTAGCCAGTAATTCCATGGAAGCTTTAGCCTCGCCTCACTTCACTTTTCTCAATTCCTAACTCCTAATTCCTAATTCCTAACTCATAACTCCTCATTCCTCCATACTCTCTTTTTCACCTCATTTTTTGTCCCTATAAACAATATTCTGATTAATTAGAAACTTATTGTTATCACAATATAGGTAGCATTAATATTTGTCTGATATTATTTTGATAATTGTATTAATTTTCTGATAATAAAACTTTAAAAACAAAAATTTAAAACCATGATTTTAACACAATCAATCAATTTTAATTATCATTTTTATAACAATAAACAGAATATGGCTCTTTTTAGCTAAAAAAAATAGGATTTAATCATATTCCACTAAGAACATAAAAAAATCCTATTTTTACCAGTTTTTTTATTTTCGAATGTTTGTCGCTAACAATAAATCATCTCTCACAACTTATCTATGATGGTGGTGGTGCCCATGAGCGACATGTTCGCAGCAATTACATTCATCACCAGAATCAGCACAATTCTTCTTTTCAGGAATTAGTCTCTTTAAAGCATTTCTTTCAGCCTCATTAAGCTGTGACTTCATAGCAGCTTCAAGTTTTGGACCACTATTCTTTTCCACAAATGCTTTTAAGAAACGAATCATTTTATCGCGCTGTTCTTCATTTCCTTTAGTATGAACGGAAACCATAGCACCGATATCTTCCGGAACAGCTATTTCAGATAGATAATGTGCTGCTTCCGGCAAATAACTTTCTTTTGATGCTATATAAACCTCTAACATCTTATGTAAACCTTGATCGTGAGGCATTAATAAGGCCGCTAAACCTTCTGCATTTACAGATATTTTTTCATTGTCTTTTTTCGCAGCCAATTGCTGCAATGCAGGCAAATTGCCCTGAGAATACAATGCATATAAAGCATTAAGTCTTATATCTATAGACTCTTCTTCTCTGCTGACTAAATCCAATAGTAAATCACCTGTCTGACTTTTATCAAAAGCCCCTAATGAGGTAATCGCCATAAGTCTTACTTCTGGAGCAGGATCTCCGAGCATTCTAGAAAGAGCTTCTGGAGTCATTTCTTCACTCGTCTTCCTCATTGCTTCTACAGCAGCCTGTCTTACCCATTTATCGCTGTGTTTAACACCTTCATTAAGCATAGCAGCAAAAGGCAGATTAAATTCAGACAAATCCACTACCTTTATCATAACCTGTGCAAAATCAGAATCTAGCTTCTGAAGAGCAATTAAGGTATCATCCAGCAGTTTCTGTTCCTTAGTTCTCCATTATACACGAAGTTGCTTTATAGCAGAATCAGAAATAGGATTTACCAATAACCTAAGTATTGCTTCCCCACCCAATCTCTTAAGAGCAAGAAGGGATGTCTCGATAAATTGATAATTCTCAAATTTATCCAGCTTATCTGTATTTTTTATCATTAAATTGATAATATGCGGAATTGACTTTGCTTCTTCCGCTCTTACCAATATTTCTATCGCTTTTCCAATTCTGGTTATATCAGCATCAGAGCAAAGAACAGACATTGCTTCTTCACCCATTGTGCCGATTATTTCACCTGTTTCGTCTGTAGCTTCCAAAATATCAGATAAAGCAGATAACAAACCAGCTCTATATCTTTCCGGAGCTTCTTTTACAGATTGCTTTAATCTATCTACAACTCTGCTGCCCTTTTCTGGATGAAAATAGAAGAAATCTTCCAACTTCTGAACAACAGCACAGCCAACTTCTTCAGACATTTGCGGAAGAGACTCTATTAAAAACCCTATAGGTTTACTGCCTATATCTATAATATCACAAACAGCATCATTAAGCCGTTCTTCTTCTATATTTTCAAGTTCTGCAATCATTTGACGCAGAGAATTTTCATCATAAGTTTTATTTTTATCTTTTTTCATATTAATCAAATCCTATAAAGAATCATATAACCTTTTCAGTCTAGAAAAATCAGGAACTGAAAGTTTATTTATGCTCATCAATTTCTTGGTTTCGTTTTTTAACTTTTCTTTCGGAATATATTTCATACAATTCTTCAAAATCATCATAGGTAAAACAGCATATAAAGAATCCAAGTAGATAGCTCTCTGCCAAACACTGGCAAATTGTGCTGTTTTATTTCTCATCAATGATGTCAAAGCAGTCATTCCTAATGCTTCAGCATTTTGAGGTTCAACCCTTAGAACAGTATCAAATTCTCTTTGAGCAGAACCAAATTCTTCTGCATAGAAAAATGCTTTGCCAAACATCAGATGGTCTTCAATAAATCTGGGTTTGTAATCGCCAATTTTGCAAAGCAGTTTCATAATCTGACTAGTATCGCCAGAAGCTATATTAAGTTCAATCCGGCACATTATCTCAACAAAACTGTCTATTCCATCATTAAAGCCATCCCATATTTTAAGAGCCCGTTCCGGTCTGCCTGTCATAATAGCTAACCTTGAATACCACATAGCAACTTCTTCATCACCAGGAACAGCCTTCAATAGCTTTTCATAAGTTTCTTCTGCTATATCCAGTTTATCCATCCTAAAAGCAACATAAGCATAAAGGAAAAGCGCATGAACGTCATCCGGATACTCTTTTACTATCATATCTAGTCGAGCTCCGGCTTTTTCGAAATTCCTTTCAAGCAAATCAAGTTCAACTAACGCCAAATCAAGTTCAGCCTGATGTCCAAGATCCCTTATAGCATCTGTTAAAGTCGTTCTCGCCGCTTCCACATCACCATTCATAGCTTGAGACTTTGCAAGATCAACTCTATGAACCGGGAAATTAGGACGGGAAAGATATAATTCAGAATAAACTTCTGCTGATTTTGAAAATTGTCTTGTCTGATATAGTAAATTTGCATATTCATCAGCTACAAGAACATCTTCTGGTTCTTTTTTATGAAGAATAGACAATTCATTTAAAGCTGTTTCCAACTTCATTTTTCCATCATAAAGCTTATCTAGAATATCAAAAACATCTGTTTCATACGAACTTTGCCCTAAAACAAACTTACTGGGAGAAGTTTTCTTCTTTAAAATTGGAAGCCTTCTAACCATTTCGTTATACTTTTCCCTAAGCATAACAGGGCTTTCTATAGTTTCAAGTCCTTTTGTTATAAGTTCAACAGCTTCTTGAACTTTATTATCTTCTAAATACAAATCTACTAGACGAAGAATAACTTCCTGATTTGAAGGCTCAATCATCATTGCTCTCTTAAGAGTTGTAAGAGCCTTGTCTTTGTTTCCCATATGAATCTGACAATCATAAATGCCTTTTAATGGTTCGATAGAATTACAAGCAGCATCCGAAGCTTTTCTATAAATTTCCAAAGCCTCTTCATATCTGGCAAGCATTTTCAAATCCCCGCCAAGTTCCATCAGCGCATCCACATTGTCAGAAAAATAATCAATGTTCTCCAACATGATTGCAACAGCATCTTTATACTTTCCTAAAGACCTCAAACAGGAAACCATCAACTGCTTAATTTCCAGATCATCTGGTAGAAGTCCTGAAGCCTGCTGAAAAGCAAGATAAGCAAGTCTGTAATCCTGCTTAAACATATAAGCTTTGCCAATATCATATAAAGCCATGCTGTTATTCTGATCTATAGTTAATGCTTTACTGAAATAATTTATAGCTGGTTCAACCCGTCTTTTCTGTAAACACACAGCTCCTAGATTAACCAATATGTCAACATTCTCAGGTTCAATAGCTAAGGCCTTTTCATATTCCTGAATAGCTATTTCATAAGCCCCTCTGTCATAGGCAGCAACAGCTTTATTGTATAATTCTAAAACGCTTCCTTCCATCAGAATTCCTCCTGACGATGAGAGCCACCGTTATTATGCTGTTTTGATGCCTGATTGGCCTGAACTTCTTTAAAACGTTCAAGATTATCTATCATAGCAGAATAGTTTTCTACTTCCTGCGGAGCACATTCTTTAAACTTAGAAAAAGCTTCAAAATATCTGTAGAAAATAGTCGAGTTGGAATTTCCCATCTTGTTTTTAGCTACATAAGCTTCAGTAATAGGAATCATGAAAGAATCTTCTTTACCCCATTCCCATTCCAAGAACGGAGTATCGAAATTATTCAAATAATCACAGTATAAGAAGAAAATTGCATATGGGTCATACAACAAACCTGTTATTTCTTCCAAATCTTCCTTAACAGGACGGCGATTACTTATTGCCTTAGGCAAACCAGCAGTGGCAATTACCGTAACCCCTTCGACAGCAGCTAAACTTTTCAACTCAGAAGCAAGCACGTTACATTTTTCATTAAAACCTATATGATGCTGATTTCTTATTAATATTTTATATAATGGGTCTATGACAACTGCGACTTCCCCACCCCTTTCAAGTCTGGTGCGCTTAACATATTTCTTTATATCATCAATGGATAGTCTGCCAGTTGATTCATCTATCAAAATAAATCTTTTGCTCATAGAAGCAACTTTTTTCAGAGCTTCAGAACGGCGTTCTTCCAAATCATCTCTGACAGAATACGGATTTTTAACATAATCAATAGGCAATTCTCCGCACTGAGAGACAATCTTTGAGGTAGCATCTATTCTGTTTAAATCCAGGCTAAAAAATATAACTGTCAATTCAGGATTCATTGTTGCCAAATCCCAGGCAAGCTGTGTCGCAAAAGTAGATTTTCCCATCCCTACCCCACCGGTAATGAGATAGAATTCTTTTTGAAAACCATTTAGTTTTTCCATCAATATTGGGAAATTAGTATTCAAACCAAGATAACTCTGCTTTCTGTATCTTCTGTCAGCAATCAATTCCTGCATTTCGTCTATATGAGAATCAATACCTCTTATATACCCAGCACTGCCCCGCAGAAAGATTGAACGCAAAGATTGTATTCCTTCGCTCAAAACTTCAAAAACTTCCTTATCGTTGTCTATTATTTTTTCGGAATACTGAATAAAGGTCTTATGAGAATCATACCTGATGTTTCTGTCACGAATCTGCTCAATAAGAGGTTCTATGTCTTCCATCATTTTGACGCCAGGCTTTGAAAAAGGATTCAGCATTAATTCTTTAACACGAATTTCTCCGCCCACAACTTCAAGTTTTGTTTTCTTGCCCTGAGTTTGATTAATAAGTCTAGATACAAGGTTCGGAAGACTTAAGGTTTCTTCGTCTTCTATTATTTCAAGTATTGTTCCAAGCAGGACTCTATTGGCTTCCGGGCCTTTAAAATCTTCAACAGAAAAATGGTTTTCCAATAACTGTTGACCTATCACTCCCGGATCAAAGACCAGATTAGCTAAAACGCGTTCTTCATCAAGTTCTACTTCTTTTAAATATTCAACAAGTTCTGTTTTTAATAAATTATTGTTAGACAAGAGAAACCTCCAAAGCTTGAAACAAATTATATTAGTACATAACCTAACCTTAAGTCAAGACAACACATAACTCTTGACAGTATTTTTCAAAATCTATAAAATGGTTAAATATGTTTTACTATTACATAATTCCAATAATACTTACTATAGTTTTTGCCTTCGCTTATTTGCTAGTGCATTTAATGCTAGCATTATTTGATAGACTCAACTTTTTCTGGGACTGGTGGGATGAACAACGAAAGAACTATCCGATTTTAATTGGTCTTGAATTCATTTATTTCGGTCTCATTCTTTATTACATTGTATATTGCGAACTTTCAGGCAACACATAAACAGCAACCATGCGGTTAGACGTTTTAATATCTTCGATAACTCTTGCCTTGATGGGCATGATAACATTTACCTATATAGCCAGCAAAATATCGTTTAATTTTCCTTACAAACTTAAACCCTATGAAAAATATGCTGGCGCATTGCCTCTATTCGGTTCTCTTTTAGGCATTATCTGCGGCTATTACCTGAACAAAACATCTATACCAAATGCTGAAATAGACTATAAAATACTGATTATTGTAATTCTTTTTGCAACAATAGGCTATCTAAGAGACAAATACAGGATTTCAAAACTTCTAGTATTCATTATCGCACTGATTTGTGCAATATTATCTATTTATTTTTACATTCCGGGAATAAGCCCCACAAAATTAGCAACCTATGCATGTTTTATCATGGTTCTACTAGTTTGTCTGAAAATTTCCAGCCTAGTCTACGAAATGCCTTTCATTCTAATTTCAACCTCGGCTATTACCCATATGCTGTTCATGTTTAATTCAAGCAGCTATAACATAATTTTAACTCTTATAGATCTTGCATTAGCAACTTATTCCGTTGCTACAATAGTACATACCTGTTCTGGCTACCGAATATTAATAAGCAACTCAGGAATATTAGCCTCTGGAGTGGCTTTAGGTCTGGTTTCACTTATAGAACCTACGGGGAATTTAATTTTATTCAGTTTTTTCATTCCAGCAATGGCAATTTTATATCCCATAGCTTTTATCAGCCTGATGATTGTCACTTCTTATTTTGGCAATCGTCTTCACAAGACAGATAACGAAGACAAACACGGCTGGAGATGGTCTTTAAACAGAGAAAAAACAATAAACTTCTCTGCTCTGATATTTCTTTGCCTTAATTTCACTGGTCTTCTTGTTATTCTAAAAGCCCCATTATTCGGCTATCTTTGTCTATTAGCCCTGCTCTTTTTAAGCATGACCAGCTTTATAAAAACCTTCGCAAGAAAACTTTCAGTAGATGAAATTAAAGACAACAAAATCGATATTCTTGGAACCAAAATCGATGCAATAATGCCTCAGGAAGTTCTAAAAAGAATAGATTCTCATATTTCAACCTCTGATTCTGGTTTCATGCATATTATTACAGCAGATTCATTGGCCTTAGTAAGAAATCATAATGATCCTGAATTTAAAAAAATAATGGATAGAGCAGAAATGGTAGTTCCTGATGGCGCTGGAATAGTCTGGGCCGCCGACTTCATAGCAACCCCTCTTCCAAGCCGCGTTCCCGGTGTTGCATTAGTTGGTGATATTTGCGAAAATTCTAGAAACAACAGCAATTATAGAATTTTCTTAATAGGTGGTAAACCTGGAATAGCAGAAAAAGCTGCTGAAATTCTAAAAGAAAAAACAAAAGCCAATATAGTCGGCGTTGAACACGGCTACTTTGCTAAAGATTCTGACGAAGAAACAAAAATGCTTCAGAAAATTAAAGACAGCAAAGCAAATATTGTTTTCGTAGCTCTTGGAGTACCTCGACAGGAAGATTTCATAACCAAATTGCGAGACTATGCAAATAACGCTGTAGCTATTGGCGTCGGTGGAAGTTTTGATGTAATTTCAGGAACCTTGCCAAGAGCCCCGAAATGGATGCAGAGATTTGGTATGGAATGGCTTTTCCGCCTTTGCCTAGAACCTAAACGTATCTATAGAATAATGGAAATACCTCTATTCGTCATAGAAGTTATGCGTTACAAACTAAACAAAGATTAATAAAATTGACAGTTGTAAACAAATAAGATAGAATTTTTGTACATTGAAAGCATTCTTTTGGAGATACCTTTTTAAATGAGAAAAATAATCCTCTTTTCAATATTAATGCTATTAGTTTGTAATCTAATTGCGTTTGCTGGTCCTTTTTCCGATGTTCCTCAAGGACACTGGGCTTTTGATGCTATTAACAGCCTTACAGAAAAGGGGATTCTAAAAGGCTATGAAGACGGCACTTTCGGCGGCAATAAAGTTGTCAGCCGCTATCATCTTGCCGTTGTCATCTCAAGAATGCTTGCCAGTATAGAACAAAAACCAGAAACAGTTTCAAGAGCAGATTTAAAAGTAGTAGAAAGACTCACAATGGAATTTGCAGATGAATTATCATTGATGAATATTTCTGTTAAATCACTTGAAAAAGAATTATACGGAATAAAAAAAGACGTTTCTAACTTAAAAACAGACGTTAAAAACTTAAAAGATTTTATTAAAAATGGTGGAAACGACAAGGTAAAAATCTCCGGTGATGTATTAGTCAGAAATTTCGGTTCTGAAGGTTATAACAGAAACAATAACAACAGAGCAGAACATAACCATAGAACAGAAAGTATTTTCAGAATACATCTCGACACAAAAATCAGCGACAAAATATCTGCCCACGCCAGCTGGAATCTAATAGAAGACGTAAATAACAATCCTGGAGTTCGCAATCCAAATGAATGGGATGGTCGCAATAAAAATACAGGCAGTGTTGAAAGAGCTTATTTAAAATTAAAGAATGTTTTAAATTCAAATGAAACAATAAAAATAGGTCGTGATTGGTACAGCCATGGTCATGGTTTGGTTGTTCATGATTTTATGGACGCCATTAGTTTCTCTAAACCTGTTAAAAATGCTAACCTGGCTTTCAATTTCTTCTATGACAGAAACAATTCTTTAAATCAGAAAGATTATTTAAACATTTGGAATATCAATATAGATTATTACTATAAAAACCAGAAACTATATCTAGGTTTTTATTATAATAGCCGAGACTGGGCTTATAATATTGTAAATAATCGTATATCAAATCCTCAAGAACGCTTGGATAAAAAAGGTAAAGACATAAGAGTTGAAATGGGCGCTTCAGGTAATATAGGTAAGAAAAGCAATGGCTTAACCTATGATTTAGCTAGTGTTTACAACAGATCAGAATCATATGCTAAGTATCCTAATGACAGAAGAAAAATTGATTTAAAAGGCTGGTTAACTTACGCAGCAGTTAAATATGATAAAAACAAAGATTTTAATTTTAAGTTGGCTTATACTTATGCTGACGAGGATTCATTAGCCAATATAAAACGTAACGATTTCAACTCTCAGTTCATGAGAAAAGAAACTCCTTTTGACGACCTTTCACTTCTAATCTCTAATGGTTTTTTAAACAACATAAAAAATTATAAAGCTCAAGTTGGCTTCAGATTAAAGAATGCAAATAAACATAATTTCAGATTTGCATTCGATAAGATTCAAGAAGATAATTCCAATCTTATAAAAACTGATACCAATCTTATTACTGCTGAATATCGCTATCAGATATCTCCAAATACAAGAATAAGATTTATTTATCAGAACGCAAAAGACAAAGAAGGTTTCTACACACCCACCAACAAAGATGTTAAGTTGTACATGACAGAAATCTACACCAGATTCTAATATAGGCCATAAGCTCTAAGCTACAAGCCAAATATTTCTAAAACTCAAGTTACACAAGAATATTTTTATCTACGTCTACGGTCTTACAATATCTCTCATCTCTCTTCTCAATTCTCATTTCCTCATTCCTAATTTTCTGCTGCTCTGTTTTCTCTATCGCTCTTTTACTCTAAAATGTTCTTGACTTTTAAAATCAGTTAACCCATAATAAAATTTATGGCAGATTCAGTTATACAACTTATCATCATTACAGGCATGTCTGGTGCCGGCAAAACAACAGCTTCCCACTTTTTCGAAGATGCTGGTTATTTTTGCATGGATAATGTACCCCCTGCCCTGCTACCAAAATTTATTCAAATCTGTCTTGAATCTAATGGGAACATGACTAAACTGGCTGTTGTAATTGATGCCAGAGGTGGTTCTTTCTTCCAGAATCTATTCTCTGCTATTGACGAAATCAAACAGATGAACGTACAAGTTAAGATTCTGTTCTTAGAAGCTTCAGACAATTCTCTCATTAGAAGATTCTCTGAAACCCGACGTAAGCATCCGCTTAATAAAGGTGGCAGAGTTAGTGATGATATAAAAGAAGAACGCCGCATCTTAGAAATGACCAGGGCAAAAGCCGATTATGTTATAGATACATCTATGCTTACCGGCAGAGAACTCCAGGAAGAACTTCGCAAGTTCACCTTAGAAAAAATAGGTCCTCAATCTATGTCCGTTGTTTTTGTAAGCTTCGGATATAAACATGGTATTCCAGAAGACTGCGATCTTATTTTCGATGTTCGTTTTCTTCCAAACCCATTTTATGTACCCGAACTTAAACATCTTACCGGCGTGGATGATGCTGTTTATAATTACGTCTTTTCATCTAAAACAGCTGAACAGTTTGCGCAGCGTCTCAAAGGTTTTATTGAATATCAGATACCACTATTCATAAGCGAACCTAAAACCAGACTTCAAATCGGAATTGGATGCACCGGCGGTCACCATCGCTCTGTAGCTTTCGCAGAATATTTATTCAGAAATATTTCAGACCCTAGAATCGCTACTTCTGTAATTCATAGAGACATAAATACTAACAATTAGGAATTAAGAGTTAGGAGTGAGGAATTTTATATTATAAGGGATAAGGGATGAGAGAGTTAGGGAATAAGAGATTATTCCGAGTTAGCTTTTTCTTTAACTGTATTATTAAGCTAACTAACATTTTATTAATTTCTTCACATTGTTTTTGTAAAGGGGTTATTAATTCTTTGTATTCAGAATAAACTTCTAAACAAATTTCAATTTGAGTCATCAATTCAGATAAAGAACCTTTGGAAATATATAGAAAATGTATATAATCTTTTGTTGAATTTCTGCTATGTCCTTCAGCTATATTTGAAGGGATTGATATTGCTGCCCTATTCATCTGTTCTGCAAGAGAAAACTTCGCCTTTGAAGGTAGATAATCCGTAAATTTATAAATATTAACCGCTAACGTTTTTGATTTTTTCCAGATAATTAAATCTCTATAACCCATTTTTACTCCTTCTTATACAATATTTTTTTCCCTTACTCCCTAAGAAGCGTAAGCTTCGTTTCCCTACTCCCTTAATCCCTATCTTTCTTTTTTATACATGTAATTAATTCCTAACTTCTCACTCCTAATTCCTAATTTAGCATAATCTAAGTAAAAAAAAACCTTCGGTTTTCACCGAAGGTTTTTTTGTAATCTTTAAGCTAAGCTATTAGAAGCGGCTGTAGATTTCAGTGTAGTAAAGATCAGTCTTAACATCATCCATACCAACTGCGGCAGCACCAGCAACACCAGTATTGCCTTCAATCTTAGAATTCTGATAGCCAAGTCTTAATCTAGTATTTTCAGCAAGTTTATAAGTATATTCGAAAGTGATGATATTAGCTTTGAGATCATTATTGAAAGCACCACCAGCTCTGTCAGCAAAAGTATTGCCTTTGTTGTCATCTTTGTTAGTGATGTTGTCATAAGCTAATCTGAAGCTGTGTTTGTCATTGTCTTTGAGAGTATACTTAACTTCAAGTTTGAGGTCATTCAAGTTATAGAATCTAAGGTTAGTATTTCTAGCACCCAAACCCATATAAGAAGCTAGATAGAGATCTTCAAATATGGTTTCATCGCCATCATGATATCTGTTGCTGTTTTCAACATCGATATTAGCCCAAGATTCGTCATCAGCAAAAGTATAAGCTAACTTAGCCTGGAGTTGTTTCTGATCATCATACTTAACAGCTACATGACCCAACATACCGCTTAAATCGCTACCATTAGCACCCATATCTTCGCGTTTGCTGTGAACCAAACCTAAGTCATATTTAACTTTATCGTTGTTGTTGCTGAGCTTGCCGCTAGCACCAAATTCAATTCTCATATCGTTCTTGTTAGCAGTATTGATACCAGTATATCTGTCATTGTAATAAATACCTAAGTAAATATCATGACCCTTGGTGCTGTAGTCAGCATTGATATTCCAAATATTGAAATAATCATTACCCATACCATCGCGTTCAAAGAATACATTGAGAGCTACATCTACATCGCCGCAGCGCTTAGTGTAGTTAACAGCATCCATATAGTTGTGAACGATAAAACCATGACCGTGCTGATACCAATCACGACCAAACTTGAAGTCGCCGCCGAAGCTGAACATATCTTTAATCTGGATGTAAGCAACTTCTACATCAGCAGTATTCTTGTTCTGACCATTCCATTCGTTACCACGATTGTTGTCGATCATATTCCAACGAGCACGAGCAGTAACGTTTTCATCAATCTGAGCATCCAACTGAAGTCTGAGCATAGTTTCAGTTCTGTGATCATGATTTTCTCTCATACCATTCTTTGGTTCATTAGCATAACCATAGTTGCGAACCAAAATGTCGCCAGAAAGTTTTACTTTGTCCATGCCGCCGTTCTTCATATAAGTCTTGATGCCATCAACGTCTTTTTTGAGACCAGCAACATCTTCTTTTACAACCTGCATATCATCTTCAAGAGCAGTTACTTTAACGCCGAGGAGAGCAAGTTCGTCTGCGAATTCAACAGTGAGTTTTTCAAGAGTCTGGAGGTCAGTCTTAGAAACAGAACCGTTGCCACCCATCTGTTCAACGTTAGCGATCATCTTAGCAGTGATCATAGCCAACTGATAACGAGTTACATTCTGTTTACCCTTGAAAGTACCATCCGGGAAACCCTGGATAATGCCTTTTTCAGCCATGCTGTTTACAGCATCATAAGCCCAGTGAGAAGCTGGAACATCAGAAAATGGATTAGCAGTAGCGATAGCTGCAGTAGCAAGAATCATAGCAGCAGAAGCAAAAATTGAAGTGTTCTTCATTATAGAACTCCTATATATATTAAAAAATTTTTTCGGAGCTTGCCTTTTTGCTTTTTCTAGGCTCTTACTTTTTTGCTTCCAGTCTATCGCGAGTTGCCTTGTTTCCTCTGACTCTTGGTGAGCTTACTTCGTAAGGCTTTAGAACTTAGTTTAAGGCTTTTGCCCCTAGAGATGTTTGTTAATAAACTTAACTTTCATCTCTTAACTTTGATGAGGTGAATATAAACTAATCGATTCATAAAGTCAACTTATTTTTTCAAAAAAATTATTTATTTTTTTGTATTGCTTATATCGGCTACTCAGAATCAGAACTTTAGCAGTTTTTTCGAGAGTACGAAATTTGTGAACAATGTACATTTTTTGGGTAAACGGTACTTTGTTTTTTAGAAATGAGAATCGAAAAAAACTTCTTTGTGGAAATCAATTTTTTATTCATGAAAGGAATCAATATATTATGAGCAGTTTATTCAAAAGAAGTAATGGCATCTATTATTATCAATGGTATGAAAAAGG
>JAFXRA010000036.1 GCA_017526725.1 Candidatus Rifleibacteriota bacterium | reverse complement strand
TACACAAGGTAGAAGTAACTGTACTATGGAACTTCATAATTATGAGGAAGTACCTAAATCAATTGCTGAAGCGATTATTAAGAAAAATGGTGGAAATTAATCATATATCTTGATAAAATAAAATAAATTTGCTAAAATATAAAATGTAAGTAAAGAAAGAGAGGAGAAATATTTATGGCAAAAGAAAAATTTGATCGTTCAAAACCACATGTTAATATTGGTACTATTGGACACGTAGATCATGGTAAAACTACTTTAACTGCTGCTATTACAAAGGTATTATCTGAGAAGGGTTATGCACAATTTGAAGATTATGCTGATATTGATAAAGCACCAGAAGAAAGGGAAAGAGGTATTACGATTTCTACAGCACACGTAGAATACGAAACAGATGCAAGACACTATGCACACGTTGACTGCCCCGGCCACGCTGACTATGTAAAAAATATGATTACTGGTGCAGCTCAGATGGACGGTGCAATTCTTGTTGTTGCCGCTACTGATGGTCCAATGCCCCAGACTCGTGAACACATCCTCTTGGCTCGCCAGGTTGGTGTTCCTAGAATCATTGTTTTCATGAACAAGACTGACCTTGTTGATGATGCAGAACTTCTTGACCTTGTTGAAATGGAAGTACGTGAACTTCTCAGCAAGTATGAATTCCCAGGCGATGAAATTCCAGTTATCCGTGGTTCAGCTGAACAGGCTCGTCTTGCAGAAGGTAAAGGTCCTGCTGCAGAACCAATCAAAGAACTCTTGAATGCTCTTGATACTTACATTCCAGAACCAGAACGTGCTATCGATAAGCCATTCTTACTCCCAATCGAAGACGTATTCACAATCACTGGTCGTGGTACTGTTGTTACTGGCCGTGTTGAACGTGGTATCGTAAAAGTTGGCGATAAGGTTGAAATCGTTGGTATTAAAGAAACTCGTGAAACCACAGTTACTGGCGTTGAAATGTTCAGAAAGCTTCTTGATCAGGGTCAGGCTGGCGACAATATCGGTGTTCTTCTCAGAGGTATTGAAAAGAAAGATGTTGAACGCGGTATGGTTCTTGCTAAACCAGGTAGCATTCATCCTCACAAGAAATTCATGGCTGAAGTTTACATTCTTACTAAAGAAGAAGGTGGACGCCATACTAGATTCTTGTCTGGTTACAGACCACAGTTCTACTTCAGAACTACAGACGTTACTGGCGTTGTAACTCTTGGCGAAGGTCAGGAACTTGTAATGCCTGGTGACCATGCTAAGTTCCAGTGCGAACTTATTACACCAATCGCTTGTGAAGAAGGCTTACGCTTCGCTATCCGTGAAGGCGGCCACACAGTAGGCGCTGGTGTTGTTACTAAGGTTATTGAATAATCTGAAATTGTTGTAAGTGAAGGTGGGGCGAACCCCGTCCCACCTTTTTGTGTTTAAAGCCGACAAAGTCGGCTTTTTTAAGCGAGGTAATGTTATGCGTGAAAAAATTACATTGGTTTGCAGCAGTTGCAAGCGCAAAAACTACATGTCAATGAAGAACAAGCGTAACAATCCCGATCGTATTGAACTAATGAAATATTGTTCAGCCGAACGCAAGCACACCCTTCACAAAGAAGGTAAGTAATTGTAGGGACTGTTAGCAATTAGGTTTAGGCCAATAGCTCAATTGGCAGAGCACCGGTCTCCAAAACCGGGGGTTGGGGGTTCGACTCCCTCTTGGCCTGATTGATCACACCTCAACCGAAAAGAGGGTTAAATGAGTACTGAAGTCGAAAAATCAGAAGTTAAAACTAGCAATAATCCAGTTGTTGCTTGGTGGAAAGACACTTGTCAGTTCCTGCGTGAAGTTTGGATTGAAGTAAGACCAAATAATGGCCGTGTTACATGGCCGACTTTTGAAAATGTTAAAATAGCAACAAAAGTTGTTATTATTTCATCTATTGCACTAGGTCTGTTTATTGGTCTGATGGATCACATTTTAACAGGCATTGTTAAGGCCATCATGACTGGTGGAACTCCTGGGATTGGATAAGGTTTAACTGTGGATATTTTAAAAGCAAAATGGTATGTAATCCATACAAACTCTGGTTCTGAATACAAAGTTAAGAAGAACCTTGAAAATCGTGTTGAACTTTTAGGTAAAAAGGAAAGCATTTTGCAGGTATTAGTACCTGAAGAAAGCTCTGAAAGAGTTCAAGACGGTGAAAGAACTACCAAATCACGCAAGGTTTATCCTGGTTATGTTTTAGTTCAGATGGATATGGACGATGAAACTTGGACTGTTGTAAAGAATACACCAGGTGTTACAGGTTTCGTTGGACTTGGAAACAAACCAACCCCATTGCATGATAAAGAAGTTCAGAACATTCTTAGAGCTGCTGGTATCGGTCCTCAGCGTTCTGCCGCAATGACTCCGATAGGTTTCACTGAAGGGCAGAATGTTAAGATTATCGGTGGTCCGTTCTCTGACTTTGTCGGCGTTATTAAAGAGATCAATCAGGAAAAGCGCAAGGCCAAAGTGCTTGTCTACATTTTCGGTCGCGATACTGCGATAGAAGTTGATCTCATTCAGCTTGAAGAAGCTTGATTTTATACAAGAAGACATCGTTCTTAGTTAAGGAGTTTTAAATATTATGGCCAAGAAATTAGTAGCTGTTGTAAAATTACAGATTCCTGCCGGTAAAGCAAATCCGGCTCCTCCAGTTGGTCCAGCTCTTGGTCAGCATGGTGTTAACATCATGGACTTTTGTAAGAACTTCAACTATAAGACGGCAAAAGAAGGCGATGCAATAATTCCGGTTGAAATTTCTGTTTATGCAGACAGATCTTACACCTTCATCACCAAAACTCCGCCTGTAGCATTCTTACTTAAGAAAGCAGCTGGTATCGCAAAAGGCAACCAGACACCTGGTCGCAATAAAGTCGGTAAGGTCACTATGGCCCAGATTAAAGAAATTGCTGAAAAGAAAATGCCAGATCTCACTGCAGCATCTTTGGAAGCAGCAATGAATGTTGTTAAGGGCACAGCCCGCAGCATGGGTATGGAAGTAGTTGACTAATTACTTACTTTATGGTAAAGTAACGCATCCTCAAAGAAAGGAGGAAGAAAATTATGCCGAAACACTCTAAAAGATTTAACGAAGCAAAGAAAGACTTAGTCCATCTCAAATTATATCCGTTGGACGAAGCATTTGAAAGAGTTAAAAAGACTGCCACCGCTAAGTTTGACGAATCAGTCGACGTAGCCGTTCGCACTGGTCTTGATCCAAAATATGCAGATCAGCAGTTGCGCGGTAGCTGTGTATTACCACACGGAACTGGTAAGACTACTCGTGTAGTTGTATTCGCCGTTGGTCCAAAAGCACAGGAAGCACAGGCAGCTGGAGCAGACTTCGTTGGCTCAGAAGATTTAGTAGCCAAAATCGAAGGAGGCTGGACTGATTTTGATGCCGCAGTAGCAACACCCGACATGATGAGATATGTTGGTAAGTTAGGTAGAATACTTGGTCCACGTAACTTAATGCCAAACCCAAAAGTTGGTACTGTTACTATGGATGTTGCTAAAGTTATTGGCGAATTAAAAGCTGGTAAACTTCAGTATCGTGTTGAAAAAGCAGGTATCATTCATTCATCTATAGGAAAAGCTTCATTTGAAGCCAAAAAGCTCAAAGAAAATTTCCTAGCCTTCTTTCAAGCGATTAATAAAGCTAAGCCATCTGGAGCAAAGGGTACTTACATCAAAGGTGTAACACTCAGCTCTACTATGGGTCCTGGTTACGATCTAGATTTAAGCGAAGCAAAGACCGAATCCGACAAGTGATTTTGTCTTTGACATAACTGGTCTAAGACCGCAGGTCTTGATAATTGGTTCTTTATGAACCTCCCTGCCGAGACTGGAAAATCGTTAGATATTATTGATATCAAACCGTTTTCGGTCTCGTGCCGAAAACGGTTTTTTATTCCTCACGAAGGAGGAGGTGAAGACATGAAAGATTTATCCAAAAAAGAAGCTTACGTAAAAGAATTTCAGGAAAAAATCGGTAAAGCTCAGGTAGTCGTATTGGCTAACTGTGAAGGCGTTCAAGTTTCTGATATGACCGCTCTCAGAAAAGCAGTTCGTGAAACTGGTTCTGAAATCCGCGTTGTAAAGAATACTCTCCTCTGCCGCGCTTTTCATGATACACCAATGGCTGAATTGGAAAAATCAGTTAAAGGTAACACCGCTGTTACTTTTGGTTATGATGATCCAATCGCTCCAGTAAAAGCTTTGTTTGCTTTTGCTGATAAGGCTAAGAAATTCACTTTCAAGGCCGGTTTTATGGATGGTGAAGTTCTTGATGTAGCAAAACTCACTGCATTGTCCAAAGTACCTGGCAAGAAAGAATTGTATACAATGCTTGCTTCTGCAGTTCAGGGTCCAATCCGCAAGTTTGCATGTGTTATCGACGCTCTTCGCAAAAAGAGAGAAGAAGGCGCTGCACCAGCCGAAGCTCCTGCTGCATAATTTATTATTTCTCTACTAACACTTATTTAAAGGAGATTTTACAATGAATAAAGACCAGATTCTTGAAGCCATCGAAAAGATGACCGTTCTTGAACTTTCTGATTTAGTTAAAGCTATTGAAGAAAAATTTGATGTTACTGCTAATGCACCTGTTATGGTTGCTGCTGCTGGCCCAGCAGCTGCTGCTGCTGAAAAGGATGAATTTGATGTAGTTCTTGAAAGCAATGGTACCAACAAGATCAACGTTATTAAGGCTGTTCGTGAATTGACTGGCCTTGGTCTCAAAGAAGCTAAGGAACTTGTTGACGGCGTTCCTAAGACTGTAAAAGAAGGCCTCACTAAAGCTGACGCTGAAGCTATGAAGAAGAAACTTGAAGATGCCGGTGCTAAGGTAACTTTGAAGTAATTCGTTTAAAAATAAAAAACCTCGTAATAACTTACGAGGTTTTTTATTTTTAGTTGTTATTGTATTTGGTTTTTAGAAACTAACGTTTCTTTTGTTTTTGTTGTTTTGCCTTAGCACAACATAGAAAATGAATAATATTTGTTCGCTTTGAGACTAACGATAAAACAATAATTACTATAAAAACCAACTACAATAAAAACTTAGTTATTGCACAGTCTCTCGCAGAGAGTAGAGATAATACATTCACCACATTTGGGTCGTCTTGCTATACAGGTTTCCCTTCCATGTAAAATCAGCCAGTGAGAAAAATCGGTCCAATGTTTTTTTTCTACTATTTTCATTAAATCTTTTTCTATTTTTTCTGGATCGGATTCTTTGGTTAAACCTATTTTTTGCGACAATCTGGAAACATGAGTATCTACAACTATACCTTCGTTTTTCCCAAAAGCATTTCCTAATAATACGTTGGCTGTTTTTCTGCCTACTCCTGGAAGTTTTGTTAAGTCATCAATATTTTGGGGTAATTCTGCGTTAAATTGATTTAATAATTCTTTTGCACAGTTGATTATATTCTTGGCTTTATTGTGATAGAAACCAGCAGAATGAATATATTTCTCTAATTCTGTTATATCTGCTTCAGCAAAAGATTTTATAGTTGGATATCTTTTAAATAAAGCAGGTGTAATCATGTTTACTCTTTTGTCTGTGCATTGAGCAGATAATATTGTTGCTACAAGTAATTCCCAAGGTGTCATATGGTCTAAAGCGCACTTAGGTTCAGGGTATTTTTCACTTAGCAGTGTTATTATCTGTTTTACTTTGTTTTTCAGTGTTATTTTTGTCATTTTCGTTTGGGCTGGAATTCAATTCTTTTTCTAATTCATCCATTCTTTCTTTGATTGCTGCTTTAAGCTTTTTTTCATCGGGAACGGAGATGTAATTGAAAAGAGCAAAACCACAACTGCCTAGAAATAGTGTTGATAGAACCATTGAAGCAGTTTCTTTTATTCCCGGCAGATTTAATTGGCTGGTTAGGAGCCAGATTATTACATAAGTAAATGTGCAGAAGAAAAACATGGCCATAATAGTAATAATCATACTTACGATTTGAGGACCCTGATATTGAGAAGCATCTAAATCCATTCTTCTCTGAAGAATACCTTCTATTTTTTTATTCGGGTATCTGCCATACTGCATTCTAATCATAGTATTTTTCAACAGATTCATATTTTTTAGCGCTTCAAAATCTTCTGCTAAGGTTGGTTCTTTTTCATCCTGATTATTTTTTTCAGTAGATTCTGAATTTTGGTTTTCTACTGTCTTTGGGACAGAATCAGGCTTTGGATTGGGATTAGCAGTATTCTGAATGTTTTGGTTGTTTTTGTTTTTTTCTTCTGGCATGGCTTATATTGTATCATATGAATATTATTGCTTGCAATCTTGCTATTTGTACATAAATTTCTTGCATATTTATGTAGTTTTGATTATCTTTTAATAGAGAATCATTAGGCGGTGGCGTATGTCTTTAGAAGTAATTGAATTATCTAGAGGCGGGTTCCTCGTAAAGACTCCATGCGGATGTCTTCAAGTTGGTGCACCTCCAGAAACAATTAAAGATACTATGAATGTGTTGGGTGAAGTTCCCGATACTTTTGTTGTTCCAAATAAAATTTTCTCTGTTGAACGGGGTGTTTCTCTTGCGGATTTTGAGTTCCCTACTTATTTCAATTTCTTTATAAAAAGAAGACCTGTTCGAATTATAGGTTTCGACCATCAGTTAAAAACCTGTCAGCATGTTGTTAGAGAGGCTTTATTAGGGCCAGAAGTTCTTAATCTGGTCAGAGAATATCCTTATGGTATTAATAGAGATTTGATACCTAATTTAAGAGCCGAAATGGAGTATTTGCGCGCAGATAGCCTTTCTGGAAAACGCAAAGCAGAATTATCTGACATGATAATTCCTGTTTCCTGGGGTCCTAATAATAGAGTTCCATTTGGAAATATGGCTCTTGAACGTACTAAAGACGTTCTTAAAGTTGTTGATGGAAAAGAAGTTTTAGCAGAAATTCCATTAGATATATCTTTTGGGGCTAATATCCCGGATATTCAGTCTACAAAGCCTTTTGAACCACCTCTTTTTGGTTTGACAGTAATAGGTTCTGGCTCTGGTTTCGATACCAAAGAATTGACCAGTGGTTTTATTCTTTGGATTAATAAGCGCGGAATTCTTGTTGACCCGCCTGTAGATTCAACAAAATGGCTCAGAACAATGGATATAAATCCAAGACTTATTGATGACTGTATTCTTAGCCATTGCCATGCAGACCATGATTCAGGTATTCTTCAGAAGTTATTAGAAGAAAAGAAGATTAACCTTTATACGACTGAAACCGTTATGGAAAGCTTTATAAGAAAGTATCAGCCGTTAACAGGTTTGAACCGTAATTCTTTTATGAGTCTGTTTAATTTTCATCCGATTAATCTTCAGGTTCCTATTAGAATTAATGGCGGTGAATTCAGATTTTTCTATACTCTTCATTCTATTCCTACAATAGGTTTTGAAGTATATTTCCAGGGAAAGAGCTTTGTAAATTCATCGGATTCTATGTATGATCCAGCAATATTTAAAAAGCTTTATGAACGCGGTGATATTAACCGCTTCCGTATGATAGAACTTCAGAATTTCCCATGGCATCATACTGTAATATTCCATGAAGCAGGTATGCCGCCGCTGCATACGCCTATGCAGAATCTTATTAATTTACCAGAATCTGTTAAAAAACGATTGTATTTGATGCATCTCAGCGATACTAAGATTCCTAAAGATTGTGGTTTGAAGAAGGCACCAGACGGTAGAGAATCATCTCTTGTTATTCCTGTTGCTCCTCCACCTTCAAATGAAGCTCTTGAATACTTAGATGTTTTGAGTCATATTGATTTGTTCTCTGATTTGTCTATTGATAAGGCAAGAGAATTCTTGACTCTTGTAAAAAGCGAACATTATAAACCAGGTGATTATCTTATAAAAGAAGGCGCTATTGGTGACAGATTCTTTATGATAGTCAGCGGCAGAGCGCGAGTAGAACGCAATGGAGAAGTATTCAAAGTTTATAGTAATAATGACTATATTGGTGAAACTTCCATGATTCTCAATAAGCCGCGAAATGCGAATGTAATTGCAGAGTCAGAAATGCGTGTTCTGACAATGGATAAATACGATTTCCTGTATTTTATCAGAGGAACAGAAGTTGCCCGCAGAATGAAAGTTGTTGCTTTGAATAGAGAATTCGATACTTGGCAGCTTTTCGATGATACGCCTGTTTTGAAATATCTGTCTCCAACTCAGAGAACTCATTTACAAGGCATTATGAGTCGAGAGCATATTGAAGCAGGAACTATATTTGCACATCAGGGAAGAGTCAGAAGCAAGTTCTATCTTATTGATAGCGGAACCGTAGCGCTATGTCGCGATAATAAAATTATTGTTACTGGCGGACGCGGAAGTTTCCTCTTCAAGATATATGGTGATATGAGAAGAGGCGGACATCGTTTCTCTTATAAGGCTTTAGAAGATTCTGTTGTTTATACAATGGATATTTTTGAGTTTTACCATTTTTTGGAAAAGAATCCTGGTGTTTTTCTTAACTTAAAAGAAGTTCGTCTAAGAGATTCCATTATTAGCGAAGATATTAAGGGCAGCAGTAATGATAGATAAGTTTCAGGCCAGTATGCTTGGCTATGCTATTGGTGATGCTTTGGCTGCACCTATAGAAGACGTTGTGCGATATCCTGATGAAGGCGAAGAAATAGTTAAATATTACACTAGAGCTTCAAGATCACATCCTTTAGCACATTTGTCTCCTGGTCAGTATTCTGATGAAACTCAATTAATGCTGCTTGTAGCAAGAAGTCTTTCTGAATGCGGTTGCTTTTCTATTAAAGATTTGGAACGTAAATTCATAGACTGGTCTCATTCGCAGAAAAAACGTTCAGAATGGCGATTTCCCGGGAACACAGTTATAACAGCCTGTAGAAAATTAGCTGCTGGTGCAACATGGGAAACATCTGGTTTATTGTCTGCTGGAAGTAATGCTGTATGTAGAATTCTTCCTTATGCACTGGCTTTCTGTAAATCAGCACCAATGCTAAAGACAAGTATTGATAAATCATGCCGATTGAGTCATACTGACCCAAGATGCTTAGGCACTTCGCTTGCTTTTGCTGCCGTTATAAATATGGGTTTATCAAAAGAAGAATTTTCTGTTGATTTTATATGCAGCAGAGCTATAGAAAAAGCCCAGCCTTATGCCATAGAAATGGGCAGAAAATTAAAGATAGTAAAAGATTCTTTAAAACTTGATTCTAAACGTGCTATAGCAAATATAGGCAACAGTGGGTATTGCATAGATACTTTTGCTGCAGCTCTCTATTGGTTCTTAAGAGCAGAAGGCCGTTTTGATAATATGATTATAGGTGCAGCAAACTGCGGTGGTGATTCTGATGCTATAGCAGCCATGGCCGGAGCAATGTTTGGCGCTTGGTTTGGTTTGGCTGCAATTCCAGAAAAATGGTTTGAAAATTTAGAAAATTACGAAGAAATAAAACTTCTTGCTTGCAATATTTATAGAATTGCTATTCCCGAATCTATTGTATAAATGAGTAATACAGATAATAAAAAATGGATTCTAGCAATAGACCCAGGTTCAGACAAGGTTGGCTATGCAGTTGTTAATTTTGACTTTACTCATGGCGACCTTGGAATAGGCTATTTGCCTGAGATGCATAGAGTTTTTGCAAAATACTGCAGAGATGCTACTAATCCCCCACAGTTTCTGGTTATGGGTAATGGAACCAAATGTGGTATTCTATGTAAGTTATTTAACAGTTTAGAACTAGATATAGATATTAAGCTGGGTGATGAGAAAAATACCACCTTTATGGCTCGTTCCAGATATTTTGAAGAAAATCCTCCTACGGGTTTATGGAAATTTGTGCCTAAGGGAATGCTCTTTCCTCCAAGACCTATAGATGACTACGCTGCTTTATTGATTGGAGAAGCTTATTTAAAAAAGAATAATCTTGGGGAAGATTTATCAGAAGAGAAATAAAATGGCTTTTATTCCTATATTGCTTACTGTAATTACTACTATATTAGCTTTTTATCTCGGTTTTTCAGCTTTCTCGACTGAAAAAATGAAAATTCTGTATATTAATTGGGTATATTATATTTTAATAGCTAATATACTGCTTTGGTTCATTGCTATTGTAGAGACAAAATCAAAGAATTGTAGTAATAGAATAATAAATTATTGTAAAAAGCATAAATGGGCGATTCTTTTGGCTTTTTTACTGACTCTTTGCGGCGCTCTTGTTTCAAAACCTGAGTTCAGAATTTTGGCTGATGAAACGAATTTGCTTTCTATATCAGAGGCTCTGTATGAAGATAGGGAATGTAAAAACTTAACTTCTGCAACTTATTATTATTACGGGTTTAAGAGTGTAATCAGCTATGAAATAGATAAAAGACCAGCCCTTTTTCCATTAACAGTAAGTTTTCTTCATTCTTTAACTGGATATAGGCCTGAAAACGCTTTTATTGTGAATATTTTGTCTTGTTTTTTCTCTTTAATTATATTTTATAATCTTGTAACCAGCAGATTTGGGCGTTTTTGGGGAAAATGCGCGATGGTTCTTTTATCGGCATATCCTTTGTGGGTCTTATATTATACTTCAGCTGGTTTTGAAGTGTTTAACCTGCTTTTTTCCTTAATTTTATTCTGGTATCTGGCAAAATTTATAAAAGAACCGACAGCTGCAAATGCAGAAGTAATGTTTTTCGTGCTGCCTCTCATAAGCCAGACTAGATACGAATCATCTGTTGCTTTATTGTCTGCAATACCAGCAGTTTTTCTGATGCTTCCCAGGTTAGAGTATCGCAAATTCAGTTATAAATTGTTTTTAATACCTTTATTATTTGTGCCAGTTGCTTGGTTGAGGCTTTTAACAGATAATGCAAGAGGATTGCAGGTTGATGAAGTTGGTAAAGCAGCCTTTGCCTGGGAGCATTTTTCCACAAATATAAAGAAAGCTTTAATGTTTTTCAGAGGTGATGATATAGCTTATGGAATGATTCCGGTAATTACCTATCTGGCTATAGCTGGTTTTATTCTGCTTTTCATTATTGTTGTTACAAAGGCATTAAAAGATAAAAAGCTTAATTATAAGAGAACATTATTTTGGTCAGGTATATTCTTATTCTATTTCCTTCACGCAATAATTAGATTTGCTTATTACTGGGGAGATTTGACTTATAGATTTAATTCAAGACTAGGAATAATCTTTTTGCCAATAGTTGTATTTTTTGCGGTAAGCTTCTTGTATTACATTAATTTGATGTTTAAATCCAGAAAAGTTTATTTTGCTTTGTTTTCTGTCACTTTATTACTTGTTTATTGGCCTGTAGCAGGGCTGAACTTAGGAGTGAGAGAACTGACATTATATAGAGAGTTTCGGGCTGCAAAAGAATACTTAGAGAAATTCTATCCTAATAAAAATGAATATATCTTAGTTGCTGACAGGGCTAATTTATATGTTCCCCTTAAATACAGTACTGTTAGCTTTAATTATTGCTGGAATAACATAGGAAGCTTGAAGAACAGCTTAGAAAACAGGACCTATAACCATTTGCTGTTCCTTCAGACTATAGATAAAGCATCTGGAAAAGCTTTGAGCAAATGCAGCATACCTTCATCTATAAAACCGGAAATGTTATATGAAACACAAATAAAGGCTGACCAGTATCTTAGAGTTTCTATATATAGTTTGTATATGGATAAGGATTTATTACTAGATAAAAAATTTTTAAAATAATAATCGAATTTAAAGTACTTTGAATTCATACTTAAGTGTTTTATAATATTTTTGTGAATGCAATCAAATTGCTTTTTTAGTAGCTTTGATTGGGGAAAGGAATATATACAGGAATGAACGAAACAGAAATTAGAAAAGAATATGCAAGATGGGTTGAAGAAACAAAATCAAATAAAGATATCAACTCTGAACTTGTTGCAATCAAAGATGATTATGCAAAGATTGAAGATGCTTTTTACACAGAATTAGCATTTGGAACAGGTGGATTACGTGGCGTTCTTGGCGCTGGTACCAACAGAATGAATGTTTATACTGTTGCAAAAGCTTCTCAAGGTTTGGCTTCTTATGTGGTTAACCACTATAAAGAAGGTGACAGAAGAATTGCAATCAGCTTTGACTCAAGAATCAATTCTGATTTGTTTGCTAAAACTGCTGCTGAAGTATTTGCTGCTAACGGTATCGAAGTCTATATTTATAAGCAGCTTATGCCGACTCCATGTGTTTCATATGCCACAAGAGAACTTAAATGTTCTGCCGGTGTTATGGTAACAGCTTCTCATAACCCTTCAAAATACAATGGCTATAAGGTTTATGGTGCTGACGGTTGCCAGATTACTTCTGATGCTGCAAAAGAAATACAGGACAGAATCAATAAAACCGATGTTTTCAAAGATGTAAAACAGGGTAATTTTGATGAAGGCATGAAGAAAGGCTGTATCAAATATATTCCAGAAAGCATTATCACTTCATTTATTGAAGCAATAAAGAAGCTTTCTATGCTTAATGGCGAAAAGATAGACAAAAACGTTGCTATCGTTTATTCTCCGCTTAATGGTACTGGTCTTGTTCCTGTAACCAGAGTTTTGAAAGAAACTGGTTTTACTAACGTAACAGTAGTTAAAGAACAGGAAATGCCAGATGGTCATTTCCCGACCTGCCCATTCCCGAACCCAGAAATTAAAGAAGCTATGCAGCTTGGTATGGATTACGCCAAACGTTTGAATGCAGATATGCTTCTTGCTACTGACCCTGACTGTGACCGTGTTGGTATTGCTGTAAAAGACGACAAGGGCGAATACAGACTTATGACAGGTAACGAAGTCGGTCTTTTGTTAGTTGACTATATCTGTTCTAGATTGATTGCAGCCAAGAAGATGCCAGTTAACCCGACAGTTATAAAGACTATCGTTTCTACAGACCTTGCTGATGCTATCGCTGAAAGCTATGGTGCAAAGACAATCAGCGTTCTGACTGGTTTCAAATATATCGGCGAACAGATTGCAATACTTGAAAAGGGTGGTCACCCAGAATCTTACCTTATCGGTTTTGAAGAAAGCTATGGCTACTTAACAGGAACCCATGCTAGAGATAAAGACGCTGTTAATGCAGCTTTCTTGATTTGTGAAATGTTTGCTTATTATAAGACTCACAACAAGAGCCTTATCGAACGTTTGAACGAACTCTATGCTAAGTTCGGCTACAACCTGAATATTACTCATTCATACACTTTTGAAGGTTCTGCAGGTTTAGCTAAGATGAAAGCTGTTACTACTGGCTTTGCAAAAGGCGTTGATGTAATCGGCGGTGTTAAAGTCAACAAGATGCTTGATTATAACAAAGGCATTGATGGCTTGCCAAAATCAGATGTTATCAAATTCCTTATGGATGGCAACTGCTCAGTAGTTGTAAGACCTTCAGGCACTGAACCAAAGCTTAAAACTTATGTTTCTGTAAGAGCTAAGAATGTTGAAGAAGCTTCTAAGATTGAAGCCAAAATAGCTGCTGACTTACAGACAAAGGTTGATGCTTTCGCGAAGTAAGATTTAAACTTTGTAATTACTGTTAAAAAAGAACAGCACCTATATCGGGTGCTGTTCTTTTTTAGCTAGTAATGTTTGGAAACTGTCCGAAAACTAGAAATTTGATGAAAAATCAGAATTTATTTATTTGTAGCCTACCCATTGTCATAAACGTATAGCTTTCAGGGCTAAAGCCCATACACTATACTTTTTATGACAAATGTGTAGGCAATTAGCATAATCTAATTTGGACTTAAAAATTAGTTTTCGGACAGTCTCTTGGGGCACTAATCAACGTAAGTTACAATATAAACAACAAAAACCAACTACTATAAAAACTATTAATAATTCTTAAATCTTACATCTTACATC
>JAFXRA010000035.1 GCA_017526725.1 Candidatus Rifleibacteriota bacterium | reverse complement strand
CCCGTTCTTTCGTAAAGTTCGACTATGTGCTCTTCTGAAGATATATCTCCATTTGCTATAAAAGGAATAGAGCCACAGATGTCTTTAATCCCTTCTAAATACTGCCATTGAGCTGGACCGGTGTACATCGACTGTCTTGTTCTTGCATGAACAGTTACTGCTTTTACTCCGGCTTCAATTACAGCTTGAGTAAACTCTTTAACGTTAATGGAATTTTCTGTCCAGCCAATTCTGTATTTACAAGTTACTGGCAGTTTCACTGATTTTGATACGGATTTGATTATTTCTGCTGCTAATTCAGGGGTTTTCATCAGAGCAGAACCAGCACCTGTTTTAACTACCTTTGAAACAGGACAGCCCATATTTATATCTATGATGTCGCAGATTTTTAGAGATTCAACAAAGGTAGCTGCTTCTGCCATTAAGTCTGGGTCAGAACCGAATATTTGAACGGCATAAGGGCCTGTGTTTCCATCAAACTTAATCATTTCTATGGTTTGAGAGCTTTTCATCTGCAACGCTTTGCAGCTTGCCAATTCCGAAATAGAATAGCCAGCTCCTAATCTTGCACAGAGCTGTCTGAAAGAACCGTCTGTAACACCGGCCATTGGAGCTAATACTAAGTTGTTGGGAAGTTGAACACTGCCAATTTTCAGCGGCTTTATTATATTTTTTAGCTTATTGCTGTCGGCTGGAATCTGAGCAAATTCATTAAAAGGTGCAGATGGATTGCCTATCCAAGATGTAATAGGGGAATCAGCGAAAGAAGAGGACATTTATTCTTTTTCGCATTCTGTACAAGTTTCGTCCCAAATCTTACAGCAGTTTCTGCCCATACCTTTACATTTATACAAAGCAAGGTCTGATTTCTTTATTAAAACGCTCTTAATGCTTGCATGATCTGGGAATGAAGCTACACCGAGAGAAATTGTAACTTTCAAAGCTTTTTCCTGACCTGGGAAATCATATGCTTCAACATTCTTTCTAAGACGTTCAGCAACAAACAATGCACCGTTTGCGTCTGTTTCAGGAAGAATAATAGCAAATTCTTCACCGCCGTAACGAGCAGGAATATCTATTGTTTCACGAACAGTCTGCTTAATGATTTTGGCTACTTCTATCAATACGATGTCACCCTGCTGATGACCATAGGTATCATTAAACTTCTTAAAATGGTCAATATCAAAAAGAATAAGTGAACAACATGTATGATAACGTTTTGCTCTGACAAGTTCTTCTTCAAGTCGAGCCTGGAAATATCTATGGATGAACAATTTAGTCAGACCATCAGTAATAGCTAATTCATAAAGTCTGGCATGTTCTACTGCCATTGCTGCTTGCTGAGCTAAAGCTTCAAGCAATCTCTGGTCTTCATCATTAAATGATTCCCCATTTATTTTATTTACACCGTTGATAACACCAGTTACTCTGTCTTTTATCTTTAGAGGAACAGAAATTAATGCATTAATAGATTTTTCGTAGTTTGAACTAGTTTCATAACTCTTAAAGAGAGGATCTTTGTAGCCTTCATTAACAATGATGCTTTTACCTGTTTTAAGAACAGTTCCGGCAACACCTTCGCCAATTCTTATTTTAACTGTTGTTTCAGGCTGAACAGTCTGGCTGTCTTTCATGCTGTAAACTATTTTAGTTTCTAATTCATCTGTTCCAGAACCTGTTTGAAGCATAATTGAACAACGTTCAGACTGTATGGCTGTTCCAGCCATTTCAAGAATCTGTCTGATAAGCTTGTCGGTATCACTTTGAAAGTTCATTGCCTGACTAGCTTTAAAAAGAGTTTCTATTTCAAACATTTTTCTGTCAAGAGCTTTATTGTTAGCTTCTAATGTAGAAAGCATTGAGTTAAAACTATGAGCTAACTGACCTATTTCATCGTTGGAAGTTTCTTGAATCCTGTGACTTAAACCGCCACCTTTTTCAATAACCTGGATACCTCTGATTAGATTATCTAAACCTTTGGTAATAACTTTTGCAAGAATAACGGAAAGAATTAAACCTGCTAAGAAACCTATACAGGCAATCAGAATTATATGATTTCTACTGGTTTCTTTATTGTGCTCTAGACGATCAAAGCCAAATCTTAGGATTACGGTACCAAATTTTGAATTTCCTATTTTAATCGGCGAAATATAATCAACATATTCACCGTTTTCATAAAGAAGGCGTTCTGTATTTTCGATTTTATCTATTCTGTCTTTTAATGAATTAGGAATGGTTTGTCCTAATTTGCTTTCAGAATCACCTTTGACTTTGTGGGCAAGATATTTCCCATCTAAGTCTAATACTGATATTTCAAGGACATCCTGACCGCCTGCTATTATTCTTTCTGTATATGGAACAAATTCGTCATAAGATTGACTGATTATTGGCCCTTGGCAAGCAATAGCTAATGTGGAAGACAATAATTCACCTGATTGGTCCATGCCTTCCTGAAGCAGGTTAAATTCGCGCTGTGAAGAGTTGTAGCTGTTTAAGGCTACGATGAATATTACAAGCAGTGCAATACCAAAGATAAACTTTGATTTTATTGAAAAACCTATTTTTCTCTCTTCAGAACTATTCACTATTTAACCTGTTTTTATTTCTTTTTGTGATTTTCTAATGCTTTAAGAACCTTTTCAATGCTGTCGTAATCTCGTGGGTCTACTTTGACAAACCCTTGAACGTCTGCCAGGTCTTTAAGAATTTCTCTACCTTCTGGAGTTTTGTTGTTTAAACTAAGCAGAGCTGATTTGATTCTTTCTCTTAAATCCTGAGGCAGGCTTTTTCTACATACCAAGGGTTCGTTAGAAATATCTTGAGTTGTAGCCAATATTATCAGTTCATCTCTTTTACTCTTGTCTTTAAGAGTGTTTCTAGCGTCATCGTAGCATGCACCAGCATCATATTTCCCTAAGAGAACATTGTATACAACATTGTCATGTTTGCCTAAAGTGTCAACTTCGGCAAAATCTCTGTCTGGGTCTATATTTGCTTCTAACATCATAGCTTTGGGGAATAAGTAAGCTGATGCTGATTCTTTGTCTACCCAGGCAAATTTTTTATTCTTTAAATCTCTGAGAGTTCTTATTCCACTGTCCTGACGGGCAAGAACAATTCCTCTATATGAGGTAGTCCCGTATCTTACGGGTTTACAGAGCATTTCAACTTCTGGATTGTTTCTTGCTTCAACAGCGCTCAAAGAAGCCATCCATGCGATATCGATTTCACCTGCAACAAGCTTTTTCAAAATACTTGAATAATCTGGTGCAGTCTGAAGTCTAACAGCTTTTACGCCTATTTTTTCGGCGAGATATTTTAAAAATGCTTCGTGCTGAATTACCATCTGAGAAGAATTGTTATAAGGAATTCTTCCTAAACGAAGGACTTGATCCTTGTATGGAGATGAACTAGAAGAGCCACTGTCTGTATTTGAGGTATTTGCAGACGGTTGTATGCTCCCTTTCTTTTCATTTGGATCAGTATTCTTTTTGCAGCAGCCGATAAACGAAACTGTCAGCAATGATAAAAGCATTATTACTATTAATTTTTTCCCCATTACAAAATATCTCCAAAATAGAACTAATTTAAATTTATACCATAAATGCTATCTTTTTATCTACTTTATTTATATCTTTTTGTTTTAATTGTTGTTTTTCTTTATAAAAGGAATATCCAGACTGATTTTAACATTTTTGTTTGTCATGCTGCTTTTTACAATTACGTCATTCATGTCATTCAAGAATGTTAAATTTGTGATGGGAGGTATTCCTTTATTGCGTAATAGCGGTGACTGTAAAAACTGCTGAAGTTGTATATTCAAATCAGAAGTTCTTAGTCTGAAAAAAAGATTGTAATCTTTTAAGAATTCAAAATTTTCTTTTTTAGAAGGCTCTTTTAGATGATTTATAGCTTTTTCAGCACCTTCTTGAGTTGATGTTAAAACACAATAATCACCAATTACAGAAGCGAATACTCCATATTCGCCTAGTATGAAATGGTTCAGTCTAACAATACCAATATCTTTTATAGAGTCAATTGCTGTAACAAATACACCTGCCTGCATGCATAGATTTTGCAGTTTTGGAAGTATTGCAATTAGTTTTTGCCCACTTGGTATTTTGGCAATCCATCTGACGTCTGGAAGCATTTTTTCACCAGTTGGTGTCAGATTGACATATAAAATACTTTCAGTAGCATAATTGGCAATTAAATCTTTTTCGAAATCAAGACCAGCAGAAGCTATTATTTGTTTAATAACCTTTGTATTAGGAATGGTTTCAAGCTTTTTCATTACCATATCAGGTTCATGTACACTATGGGTTTGAGCAAGAAGAATCATAGGCTCTTCGTCTATGATATCCTGAATGGTAAAATTGTTTGTTGATAAGAATTGATTAAGATTTCCTTTTTCTGATTCGGCATTAAATCTTCCAAAGACACCTTTTTCTGAAATAGAAAACAGACTGTAAGCGTCACTAAAAGATTCTATTATGGGAAGGACATTTTCTTTTATTTTTTCTTTTTCCTTATCAGGAATTACCGGTATTTTATCACTGGTTTTATTTATTAACTCATTTAAATTCCTTTGGATTTCAGCAGTATTTATTACCATTTTAAAAGTAATAGCTTCAGGTGCTGAATTAAACTCAGACATAATATTGTTAAACTTTTCAGAATGTCCATCAACTAAATTGTTTAAAGAAGCTATCTGTTTTTCTGAAAGTTCGTCTTCATTAATAAATCTAACACAATCAGGCCGTCCGATTAATTCATTGAACATCAGGGCGCCAGTTTTTATGATAGTTTTATCTTTTGGCCAGTTTTTGGCAATGGCACGACCGATTCTTCTTAAAAATTCTATGGGACAATTCCCTGGATTGCTTATTATTTTGCTGGAATCAGTGACTGATGTTGCTATACATAATTCTTTTTCCTGGGCAGCTAGCATATCTACAAAAGGTTTTTGCTCTTTATGAGCCAGACTTGGCATAGCAATCAGCATTAAAATAACTATACTAATGTATCTGATTTTATTCATATTAGTTTTAACTCCGATTCCCTCTAGTGTACCCCTTATAATATCACCTCTAGGTATTTATGACAATATAATTAAGATATAAGATATAAGTTATAAGATATAAGATATAAGATAGAAGATAGAAGATTGAAGAATTGAGAGATTAGAGAGAAGAGCTTAGAGGTAAGGGGTATGTTTTAGCAAACACGAGTAACAGATATAACCAACAATTACGAGCAATCGATGATTGAGTGCAATTTTTTTTACCCCCTTTATTAAAGGGGGATGTCTACAAAGTAGACTGGGGGATTTTTAAGAACTTTGCCAAGCATTACAAAGTTGAGTCCGAAGACGTAGTCAACCTAAAACAATCCCCTAAACTCTATGTTCTAAGCTCTGAACTCTAATTTGAGGTTTCGCGTCTACTGTCCGATGACGATTTCCACGGGCGACTCAGTTGCTGTCCCACGGCGAAGTGTCCCACAGCGAAGCGTCTCGCTATTCGTGTGCAGTTTCATATCTCCAGTATTTGTTGTTCTGAGAACTGTTTATAAACGAACTTGAAATTGTTGTTGTCAGTTCTAGCGTTTTCCCAATACCTGAAGAACCATACATATTTTCAGATTCCTGAACTTTAATATTTACCCATAAAAGCGGTACATTGGGATTGACTTCATGTGTATATAACGCAAAGTCTACATCTTCAATTCCTGTAAAAATTTTTGCACCCTTTGTTTCAGAAGTTCTTACCAGAGTCTTTGAACTTTGGTCATATTGATAAGTAATGGTTTCTACTTTAGGTTTTTCACCAGAAGAACCATATAAATATTTATGAAACAATAAGCCTTTAGGGTGTATTTGTATAAGTTCTCCTTTTATATCTCCAGTGGTAGTCTGTGTAATGAAAAGCTGTTTTCTCGCTTTTTGAAGATTTACGAAACCATTTTGGGGATCTTCATTTGGGTCTGCAAACTTCGGGCATGCAGAAGAAAAATCTCTGCGAAGGTAATTAATTGCTAATCTGGCTTCCTGAAGATTTTGAAGATTAACTACTCCGTACATATAGTTATGACGGGTATTTGCCATAAAGTCATAGATTAGCTTGAACAATATGGCTGTAACGATAATACAGACCATAAGTTCCACAAAACTGACGCCTTTACGTTTTAGATAATATTTTTTGTTAGAATAGCAGATTGTCATCGTTTATAACCAAAACGGATAGCTGAATTTGTCTGTTTCTTTCTGAATCAACGTGTATATTTGAAGGCATACGGCCTTCAGACCATTTTATTGTTACTGTAACTTTTTTTAATAAGTTGCTTTCAAAACTATCATTTGAACTGGTAACCGGTTCAACTTTTATATCTCTATAAAAAAATGCACTGCAATATTTGTCGGAGTATTTGATATTATTATCGAAAAAACCAGAATCTTTCCAGTTTTCATTACTGGCTCCGGCGGTATTGACTTTAATCATTTGATGCCCGGAACCAGAAGAATCTACCATAGAACCAGAAAATCCTTCTAATTTGTCTACATCTTTAAACTTAGAAGCATTCGCCCATTCAATAACTTCGTCAGCCAGTTCCATAGCTCTTAAATAGTTTACCGAAGAACTAGTTTCTGTTTGAGTTTGAAATACCATCTTTAAAATAGGAATTCCCGCACAGACTACAACTAATAGAGCAATGATTACTTCTACTAGTCCAAAAGCTCGTTTTTTATATGTAAATAGGCGAATCATTTAATTACAACTCCCTTTACTTTTATGTTTTCCTCCTCTTCTGACATGTCTTGTGATTCATTTCCTGCAAAAGTATGAATAGGAGGCTCCGGGAAATGCGCTATTTTAAGCTTTTGTCTGGTTGTTGCGAAATGAATTGTTGGTTCAGAATGAACTGAATTTGTTGAATTATCGTTTATTGTTCCCTTAGGCTGAGAAACAGACTGTTGGTGATATTCTGCCTGGTTTCCAAAAAAATAGCTCAGCAGGCAAAGATTTATGGTCATTGCTATAGGAACAGTCCCTAAAATCAGTAGTTTATCTTTATTAATCAATTATTTATTTCTCCTGATTTAATAGCAAATATTGTTTTTACTTTGCCAATACTGACATGGAAAGGATCGAATTCTTTTCCGTCTGAACTTTTCAGATTGGGTTCCATAATTAGCGGGTCGTGTTCTATTAATATTGTGCCGTCTTTGTCTAAGCCTCGGCCAGAAGGGTCTTGAGTGTAGAAATAGTCGACTATCAGGTTGCCAATTATATGAACTTTTTTCTTCCCATTCAAAACAAGGCTTCCTTGATTACGTGGGTCAGAATCGCCGACTTTGCTGAATAAGGCTGCAAGAGAAGCTTCTATTGTTACTTCAGAATCTCCTGAACCTAGAATAAAATCCCCCTGCCTTAGATAGAAACGTAAAGAATCGCCTTCTGAAATATCTCTTAGTCTTTTAAAATTACCAAAGGTTACATTGCCGGTAGCGAGGTATATAAGGCCCTTGCCGTAGAAATAGTTTATGTCGGTAAGGTTCATATCTCCTTTTTCTATATACATAATGCCATCGACACAAAGGGTTTTTCTGCCGTTTATATCTCTTACTCTGTCTTCAAGAAATTCCTTTGGTGAGGGGTAATTGTAGCTGGAATTATCGAAATCAACACGCCTTCCAAAGAATTTCCCCTCTGTTTTTTTATCACCGTTTGATTTTTGAACAGGGTAAACAAATTCATTGCTGAATACTTCTTTTTTTGTTAATGGCTTTTTCTGCCCGTTCCCATCTATATAATCAGGCCCTGTTCCGCTGTCATTAAGCAAAAGGGCATTTATAGGAATGTCTATTGCCTGGCTCATAAGCATATTGTCTGTGAAATAGTCTGAAGAAGATAAATTTTTGCTTACTTTTGTATTTTGGAAAGTGTCTCCTGAGTCTGGTCTTCTGAAGAGTATTGGAACTGGTTCAGGGTGAATCTTGTGAGGCTGAGTGTAAAACTCCAGGTTTTCTTCAAAATCATCAAAATAGCCGATTTTGAAGAATCTTAATTTTACTGGTCCTTCTACTAAAACAGGAGTAGTATTGTTTTCGCCGTATAATCTGAACATTTTGCCCACACGATAGCGTTCAAGATTATATGATACCCCATTTTGTTCCTTAAAATACCAATAGACATAGGGCCCCATCTTGTCGTTGTCATCGTTCTTATCAACCAGACCTTTGTATGCGAGAGCGGTAACCCAGCTTTGCGGCTTAGCCATATTTGGAAACTCATTTTGATCTACTTGCCAGACGCCGTTAGCATCTAAATAGCCATAATGATATTCCCATTTGTTCATGCAGGTTTCCAGAATTGTATTAAAGGTTGCACAGGCTGAATAATCGTCTACTTCTTTGCCGTCATAGACGCCTCTTTTGAAGTTTCTGACGTAGTCATCGCATATTCTGTAAGCTGCAGAGTTATTGTTTGAATTTGGCATAGCAGATTGGCATTTTGATTTAAGAGCTGCACCTACTAGATGAGGAAGATTTGTATTTTTGGCACAGCCGTTTGCTGCATCGTTTACGAAATCTTCATAGACCTTTTTTACTGCTGTTACATGATAAAATAGATTCTTAGGCAGTTTAAGTTCTGTAAACTTCACTTTATTCGTGTAAAACAAGAAATTAGTAGAAGTATTCCCCGGAAAAGATGTCAGATTTTGATTTTTAAAAATACTTTTAAAACCTGGCATTTTATTTATTTCATTAAAATATAAATCAAACCAGAGTATGTTTTTGTTCCAGTCTTTGTCTACGCCTTCGGCCGTTTGAGGGTATATTTCGCTGCCAAGATAGACTCTTGTAATGCGCCCGTCTGTTGGCTCTATTCCCTGAATTATAACTCGACGCTGAGAATTGTTAAGATCAGGTGTGTAATCTTTTACAAAAAGTGCATATTTATCCAGGTTGTGACGCAAATCCACAAGCCTTACATCATGCCTTTCATGAACTTCTATTCCATTTTCAGGAGCGCCTTCTCTGTAGGCTTTTGAATAAATGTCTACATAAGCATTATAAGCAGAGGTAGATTGGTAAATACTTTTCTGGTAGTTTGTTAATGTTGCCCGGCTTTCTATAATAATCTTGTAGCCGGATTTGTCTGCAATTCCTTTTGTCTTTTCCGGAGTATATTTACTCAGTAGAGGAATAGTCTGATATAAAGCAGATGAACTTCCGCTACTTTTGGGGAAAATGCTTCTGAATGTTTTAAATATGTTCTGGCTTTTGGGATTATTGGCTTGAGTTCTTAATATTGCTAAGACTTCTGAGTTTGCAGATTTTGCAATCTGAATCAACCTGTTTTGGTCAACGTTTCTAGCTAATTGGACAACTGCGCCGCTCTTGAAAGTACTTAAAGCAAAAGCAAGAATGGCTAAGCCCAATATAGCTGCAACTATTATATATAATATGAAACCTTTACGCTTGTTCATGTTCTCGTATATTTTTATAATACATTAGCTTGTAGATTTAAGCAATTTCAAATAAAATAAAAAATAGTTGAAACATTTATTTTCTTTTGTTCGTATGTTTTATGAAATTATAATTTGGAGGAGAAAATGAAAAGTTTTTTCAGAAGATATATTTGTTTGTTCCTTTGTCTTTTCATGATAGTACAGCCTATGCTTATTCAGGCTTTGTATGCCGAAGATGTCAAAGTTTACGAAAATGGGCTAACAAGAAGTTCTGTTTCTTCTACAATTAAAGATGCTGCCAATCAGACTCAATCTAATTTAAATAACGCTCAAAGTTTAAATTCCGAAGCATATAATTCTTCAGGAGTAAGAAATGCATCTGATACTGCTAAAAAAGATGATGCGTTAGAAAAGTCTGCAAAAGCTTCAGATGAATTGAATAAAAATCAAAGTACAGCTAGCGGTATTAGTTCTCTTGGAGATGCTGCCAATGCTGCTACAATGCAAAATAATACTAACAGTGTCGGGGAAATGACTTCTGAAACAGCCGGTATTCAAGACACTCTAATAAAAATAGGCAATAATCTTATACAGATTGGACAGACTTTAAAAACCGTTGGTCAGGCTCTTCAGGCAGTTGGCGTAGCAATGCAGGCTTTTCCTCCTACAGCACCAGCTGGTAAGGCGTTAGAAACTGTAGGTAAAACTTTGTATTCAATAGGTACTGTTCTAGAAACAGTTGGTCAGGCTCTTGTTAAAACTGGCGAAATAGCAGCCGGTTCCGACGATTTATTTGGAACTTTATTAGGTAATGTTACTGATGCCGTTAAAACCGGTTGGAAAAAAGGAAGTGAAGAAGCTGATGCTTACTCTGCACAGTTGAATTCTAAGCTTTCTAAGAATAATCCATCTGCTTCTCAGGAAAACTCTTCTTCTGAAACTAAAGACTCTAATTCAGAAACAACAAAAGATGCAGAACAGGGTGATATAGCAGATATTTAATCCTTTAATAACTATATAATATTCGTAACAAAAACTAACCCTTCGGTCGATAAAGAGACCGGAGGGTTTTATTATGCTTAAAAAAGTTTTATCTATAACTGCTGCAATTGTTCTTTTGATTTCTTTACTGCCTTATACTTACGGTGGAGACCCTGGCAGTGTATATATCGGGGTTAAAGATTCGGAAAGATATTATCATCGTTTGAAAAATATGCGTAGAAATGACCCTGAAAATGCAGAAATCAGTTATAAGATAGCGAATTTTTATTATTCCAAAGATATGCTGGATAAGGCTATTGAAGAATATAAAAGAACCCTTAAGCTTGATGCAAACCATCAGTATGCAAAATGGTTTTTAAGTCAGTGTCTTGCCTCTAAAGGTTATTTTGAAGATGCTTTCTGGCTGCTAAGAGAATTAATTGACAAAAATAGAAAAGATTATGAACTTTACGATGAAGCTGGTGAACTTCTTGTAAAGATGGGTGAATATGCTGCTTCTAGAGAATATTTCAATAAGGTTGACGAGT